>JAQVWR010000110.1 GCA_028709605.1 Proteiniphilum sp. | reverse complement strand
GGGAGGAGGAGATCGACCGGGAGTTAGCCGGGGCCTATCTCCGACTTGTTGCAGAGAAGAGAGACAAAGCCGATATCCTGGTCCGTAAAGGTTTTTCACCCGAGAACTCGCCCAATGGCAACTGGACCTTTAACTACTCGAGCCTGAACGTACACAGGAGAGGCGACTGGATGGTCTCTGCTATGGGATACAGTCGTTATCTGTGGTCGAGTGAGGGATACAGGGGAGAGAACCTGTTCGGGAGATATATGAATCACGGCTCCCTGCAAATATTGGCTACCGGAGACCCCATCTCGAATCATGGCTCGGGATTCCGACAAGAGGGATGGGATTGGAACCATTTTCCCGGAACGACCGCAACGGTGCTTCCCATCGAGCAGCTGAAAGCCAACGTGAAGAATGTGGATGATCAGTCGGGATTCGAGGAGATGTTGCTCTCCGGTGAGTCCTTTTGCGGGGGGATCTCCCTCAGCAACCAACATGGAGCGTTCGGCATGAAACTGCAAGAGCATGATAAATACAACGGATCCCTGCGTGCAAGGAAATCGGCCTTCTTTTTCGACAACAGAATCGTAGCCTTAGGCAGTAATATCGAATCCGCTCTGCCGGAAGAGACACACACTACCCTGTTCCAGGTTTTTCTGGAGCATGAACAGATGCCTTTCTTGGTGAATGGAAAGATGCGGACCGCTTTTCCTGATCACACGGTATTGCAGGAAAGAAAGGGAAATCTGCTGTCGGATGGATTGGGCAATTATTTCTGGATCAACAAAGGAGCGGTCCTCTTTAAAAAGGAGAAACAACAGTCGCTGCATGAGGAGACGGGGCTTCCCACGCAGAACAATTTCGCACTGGCGGCCATCAATCATGGGCCTTCCCCCCGCAACAGCGCTTACGAATATATGATTCTGGTGCAACCGGGCCCTGACGAAAGAGACAAAATATGCGGAAAAATCTTTTCCCATGATTTGCCTTATGTCGTTTTACAACACGACTCCCTGGCTCATATCGTTCACGATAAAGAGACCCGAACAACCGGTTACGTACTTTTTGAAGCGGGGGAGGTCTCAGCTGATTCACTGCTGCGAAAGGTGAACCTGCCCAGTCTGGCAATGGTCCGTGAGATAGATGAAAACAAGATGGTACTGGCCGCCTGCGACCCTGATCTCAGGTTTTATGAAGGGGACCCTGATGAGGTGTACGATGAAGAAGGAAAGAGCGTGGAGAGAAGCATTTACTCCAGAGATTGGATCGATAACCCGTCAGGGACATCCTACCTGAAAATAACCGTTGCGGGAAGGTGGAAAATCGGAGTGACAAACCGCCCTGTAAGAGTGGCTGAATCCGGAAAGGATCACACGGTCATTGAGTTTGAGTGCCGCCATGGGTTGTCACAAGAAGTATTATTAATTCGTAATTGAGCGGAAATGAAAAAAATGATCTTTTGCGGACTGGCCGGAATCTTTGCATCGGGAGTGTGGGCACAACAGCCAAACATCATCTACATCATGACCGATCAGCAGACTGCTTCCGCCTTAAGCTGCGAGAATGCATCCGTCGTCCACACACCCCACTTAGACAGACTCGCTCAGGAGGGGATCCGGTTCTCTCACGCGTATTGTGCCGCACCGCTGAGCGGCCCCTCACGATTCGCCATGATCACGGGCATTCCTCCCGGGAGAGAGGGCATGTTGAAAAATCACACCCCCTTTCCGGAAGAACTGAAAGAGAAGACGCTCGGCAACCTCCTGTCAAAAGCCGGTTATGAATGTGCTTATGCGGGTAAATGGCATCTGCCGGAAGCCTCCCTTCCCACAGGAGAAAATGGCTTTGGCTTCAGATCTCTTCACGGACACAATGACCGTGGATTAGCAGCATCCTGCATCGCGTTTCTGAGAGAACATCATCCAAAACCATTCTTTTTGGTGGCTTCTTTTGATAACCCGCATAATATCTGTGAATATGCGCGGAACCAGCAACTGCCCTTTGCGGAGATCCAGGATCCGCCGGTGGAGGATTGTCCCAATCTCCCGTCGAATTTTGCTTCTGCACCATACGAAGCAGCGATTATCCGGCTGGAACAAAAGGGACACTTCCCCACTTATCCGGTGATCGATTACACGGTTGATGACTGGCGACGCTACCTGAATGCTTATTATCGCCTCGTAGAAACCGTGGATGGCGAGATCGGAAAGATCATCGATGCACTGGTTGAGTCGGGGCTCTATGACCAATCAGTGATCATTTTTTCCAGTGACCACGGCGATGGCGCGGCCTCCAACCGGTGGAACCAAAAATCGGCACTCTTTGAAGAGGTGGTGAATGTGCCGTTTATTGTCAAGGCTCCGAATCGTTTCCGCAGCAATCTGGTGCGGCCTCAACTGATCAATGCCGGGCTGGATCTTCTTCCCACCATCTGTGACTATGCAGCGGCAGAGATTCCTGACCACTGCACCGGCAAAAGTATCAGAAGGCTGATCGAACAGGAAGATGAGCAGGAGATCCATCCGTACATCGTTACCGAAACCCTGTTCGATAAGTCAACTACCAGAGGGTGGATGATCCGTACCCCGGGCCATAAATATGTATTATATGACAAAGGGAAATACAGAGAACAGCTGTTCGATATGCAGCAGGACAGGAAAGAGCGGATCAACCTTGTTGTAGAGAAAAAAAACAGGGATCTGCTCGACCGCCACCGCACGATCCTCAACGAATGGACCGAAGAGAACCACATTGTCACTTCGGGCAGGGAGCTGATCCCACCCGAAAAAAATCATTGTCAAACCCTTCACAAACCAACAAAATGAAACAGCTCAACCCAACCATTCCATATCTGGGGTTGATCGGCCTAATACCCCTGATCTCCTGTGCCGGCAAGGAGAAGAAGGTCGACCAGGTTAACCCGGCTCCCAATGTGCTCTACGTGTTTCCCGATCAGATGCGCAACAGTGCCATGGGATTCTGGAGTCATAAACCCTATACCCGGCACTTCCGGTACAAGGGTGATCCGGTGATCACACCCAACCTGAACAAGTTTGCCGATGAGGCCGTGGTTTTTTCATCGGCTTTCAGCAACTGTCCGTTAAGCAGCCCCCACCGGGGGTCCCTGATGACCGGAATGTACCCCAACAAGAGCGGAGCGATGTTGAACATGAATTCCTCCCGACCGGTCAGCTCGCTGCGGGAGGATGCCGTCACCATCAGTGATCTGTTCAGACAAAATGGTTACAACTGTGCCTATATCGGGAAATACCATCTCGACTATCCCACCCCGAACGATCCGGATCATCCGGGACGCTACGTCGAGGAGAGAAGCCCGGTGTGGGACGCCTATACGCCACCCGAAAAAAGACACGGCTTCGATTTCTGGTACTCCTATGGCACGTTCGATGTGCATAAGCAACCCCACTACTGGGATACGGAAGGTACCAGACATGAGATACGCGAGTGGTCGCCCCAACATGACGCGGATATCGCCATCAGCTATCTGCAAAACAATGCCGAACAGCGCGACAGCTCGAAGCCTTTTTTTATGATGGTGAGCATGAATCCGCCCCACCATCCGTACCGTTCTCTCGACGACTGCATGGAAGAAGACTTTCATCTGTACAGGGATAAAAAAACGGGGGAACTGCTGATCAGGGACAATGCAGACACCACCATGGCTAAAGCTGCTTCCGCTCCCTATTATTTCGCACAAGTCACCGGGGTGGACAGGGAGTTTGGACGGATCCTGCAGGCGCTCGACAGTCTGGGGCTCTCAGAGAACACCATCGTGGTATTTGCCTCCGATCACGGCGAAACAATGTGCAGCCACGGGATCGAGGACCCCAAAAATTCGCCTTATACCGAGGCCACAAATATCCCGTTTCTGATCAGATATCCGGGCAAGCTGACACCCAAAGTAGAAAATCATATTTTTGCCACACCCGACATTATGCCTACCCTGCTGGGATTGTGCGGATTATCGGACAAGATTCCGCCACAGGTTCAGGGCTGCAATTTTGCCGAATATCTGACCACCGGGAAAAGCAGCCTTGCTCTGCCGGAAAGTGCGCTCTATATCCGGAACATGGACGGGATGAAAGACGGGAACGGCAAAGTGATCACCTACTTTCCCGAATCGAGAGGAGTAAAGACGGAGCAGTTTACCTTGGCATTCACCATCGACCGAGAGACAAAGGCGTTAAAGGAGACCCTCTTCTTTGATGATGCAGCCGATCCTTACCAATTGCACAATCTGTCATTAGACGATTATCCTGCCGAGAAAAAGGAACTGCTGGAAGACCTCGCCTGGCTGCTCAAAAAAGCGGAAGATCCCTGGTATAACGAAAAGATCCTGTC
>JAQVWR010000037.1:14028-18499 GCA_028709605.1 Proteiniphilum sp. | reverse complement strand
TGTGCCGCCTGAAAACATCTGCTCCGGCCTGCAGCCGGAGAACGGGAAATGCCGCCACAGAATAACAACCATTCTCACGGAATTGTTTGCTCACGCTTCCGAATTATCATTGTACTGTTCAGGATTGTATTTCTTTGCCATGACGGCTTATTCTTTTTCCTCCTCGCTGATGATCTCCTCTGCCTCCTTGATCTTTCGGAACAGGTCAGAGGCGAAGACGAAATCGTTCAGCTTTTCGTTGTCGGCATCCATCACCTGCGACTTGCTTCCTTCCCACTCCTTGATCCCTTCGTTGAGAAAGATCACGTGGTCGCCGATGTTGATCACCGAGTTCATATCGTGCGACACCACGATGGTGGTGATGTCGAAGTCGATGGTAATATCGCTGATCAACTCATCGATCAGCTGCGATGTCTTCGGGTCGAGGCCCGAGTTGGGCTCATCGCAGAAGAGATATTTGGGGTTGAGCACAATAGCCCGGGCGATAGCCGCCCGCTTCTTCATTCCTCCGCTGATCTCCGACGGCAGGAGGTTCGCCGCATGCAGCATATCCACCCTTTCCAAGCAGAACTCGGCCCGCTTGCGCCGTTCGCGCCGGTTCTTACGGGAGAACATATCGAGCGGGAACAACACGTTTTCCAACACGGTGCGCGAGTCGAACAACGCCGCACCCTGAAAGAGCATGCCGATTTCGCGGCGCAGACGCCGTACCTCACCACTGCGCATCAGGGTGAGGTCTCTGCCCTCGTAGAGGATCCGCCCCGAGGTAGGCGGGGTGAGTCCCACAAGGCATTTGAGCAGGACCGTCTTGCCGGAGCCACTCTTCCCGATGATGATGTTCACTACCCCTTTTTGAAAGGTAGCATCGATATGATCGAGCACCATCTTTCCGTCAAACTCCTTCACCAGATTCCTTACTTCTATCATAGGCTTCTCCTTTATCCCATGGCCAGCTGTGTGAAGACCAGGTCAGTGGCTAAGATCAGGATGCTGTTGGTCACCACCGAGCGGGTGCTGGCCTCTCCCACCTCGAGTGCCCCGCCACGGGCGGTATAGCCGAAGAAAGCCGCCACCGAGGCGATGATGAACCCGAAGAGCATCGACTTCAAAATGGAATACCAAACGAACGACTCAGTGAAGAAAGCCTGGATGCCGTAGACATAGGTCTCCACCGAGGGGGTGCCCAGCACCATGCAGATGATGTATCCGCCAACGAGTCCCATGAACATGCTGAAGATCACCAGCACCGGCATAAAGGCGACGAAGGCGGAGATCTTTGGGAGGATCAGGTAGTTAGCCGAATTGACCCCCATAATCTCCAGTGCATCCACCTGCTCGGTGATGCGCATGGTACCGATCTCGGAGGCGATGTTCGACCCCACCTTGCCGGAGAGGATCAGACACATGATGGTGGAGGAGAACTCCAGTAGGATGATCTCGCGGGAGACCACCCCCACCGTGAAGCGGGGCAGCATGGGGGAGTCGATATTGAGCGCGATCTGCAGCACGATCACCGCCCCGATAAAGAAGGAGATGATCACCACGATCCAGATGGAGTTGACGCCCAGCGTGTAGACCCCCTTCAGAAACTCCTTCAGGAACTGACTGATCCGGTCGGGCAGGGTCAACACCCGCTTCATCAGCAGGGCATACTCACCGACACTTTCCAGAGAACTTATGATACTCATGGGGCTTGTTCGTTCTTAATTGTCGCTGCAAAGATAGATATTTTTTATTCTCCTGACAGAAATAGTTACTTTTGCACGATGATGGAACTGAACGACAGGGAGCTGGGCAGGATCGTAGTGACGCCTAACCGCAGGGCGAAGAATGTGATAGCCCGGCGGAAGGAGGATCATATCCGGCTCACCGTGCCCTACGGCTTTAACCCGAAGAGGATCCCTTTCCTTCTGCAGGAGCTCCGGCCGCGGCTGTTGCGGCTGAAGCCGCCCCCGGCGATAAGACTCACGGAAGAGGATATGATCACCTCCCTCACCTTCGAAGCGCGACTGGTGCGTGATCCGTTTCAAACGACGATACGCCTCACCCTGAAGGAGGGGCAGTTGCGCATCTTTGTTCCCGATGAGATGGATATCACCCGTGATGAGGTACAACAGACAATCCGCAGAGCGATCACCGGTGTCCTGCGGATGGAAGCCAAGAGAGTGCTGCCCCTGAAGACAGCCCTTCTCGCACAGAAGCACCACCTTACCTTCGGCAGGGTAAGGATCAGCAGCAGCGGCACCCGCTGGGGCAGTTGCTCCACCCGAAAGAACATCAACTACTCGCTCTATCTGATGCTCCTTCCGGAGCAACTGATCGACTATATCGTGCTTCACGAGCTGGCACACACCGTGGAGATGAACCACAGCGAGCGTTTCTGGCAGCTGCTGGATGGCATGTGCGGGGGAAAAGCAGAGGAACTGCGGCGGGAGACAAAAAAATTTCAGTCGGACGGTTATCGCTTCCTGGCGGGAAAATAAGAAACACAGCTTCAGAGATCCTTGATCAGCTGGTCTTTGTGACTGTCATGCATGCTCATGCGGGAGCTGACCAGCGCATCCCAATGCTCCCTGAAATCGCCCTCCATATCGATCATAAAATCTTCCGATCCCCTCTCGTCGAGCTTTCTCATCAGCCCGTTGACGGTGATCAGGTTGATGTCGACCGCCGGCTGATAGGCTACGTCCCGCTCATCGTGGGGCGATGGGGTGGCCGCGATGATGCGCAGCTCCAGCAGCTCATCGAGGATGTCGCTGGTGAGGCGTGCCGGCACCTTACAGCGCAGCGACAGCTGCTCAGCCGTCAGCGGCAGCTTCTCATCGGCAAAGCGCTGTACGATGGCGGAAGTGATCATCAGCGTGAAGAAGTCGCGGTAACGGCGGCTGATGTTGCGCGTCTCCTTTTCGAAGGAGAAGTTGCGTACGTTCTGCGCGGCATAGGAGATCTCGGCGCCAATGAGGACGATGAACCAGGACATCTGCAACCAGAGGAGCATCAGCGGGATGGCGGCGAAGGTACCGTAGATGGCGTTGTAACGGGTGATCCATAGCTGTCCGCTGAGGTAAAGCATCTGGAAGAACTGGAAAGCCACGCCGGCCAGCGCTCCGGCGATCAGCGCATTGAAGAGCTTCACCTTGGTGTTGGGCAGAAACTTATAAAGAGCCGTAAAAATGAAGATGATCACCACCAGCGGAACGATGTTGAGCAGCCGCGGGATAAAAGGATAGAGGATATAGAGGATCTTCAGCGTATTGTTCTGCGGATAGCTGATGATGTTGAGCGCGTTGACCAGTACGAAGAAGAAGGGGATCAGCAACACCATGGCCGAAAAGTCGGTCACCATGCGGCCGATGCTCCTGCCCCGCATCACGCGCCAGATCTTATTGAAATTGTTCTCGATATCGCCGAAAAGGTTCATGATGGTGTAGAGGAAGAGCAGGATACCGATCCCGGCAAAGATTCCTCCGCCACGCGCCTCCTCGAGCGATTTATCGATCAGCTGAAACAGCAGGTTCAGAAACTCACGCGTGCGGCCGTCGGCCGTAGCCTCTTCCGCCATGCCGGGTGTGAGCGTCTCGGCTGCTCTCTCTCCTCCCACCGAGAGGGTATCGCCCTGCCGGTCGGAGAAAACCGCCATGCCGTCGCTGTTCAGGTCGGGCGCTACGGCCACCATCTCCTTGGCGGGCATCTCGCCCAGCATAAAACCGAAGATGCTGCTCTCCATGATGTTCTCAATGCCGAAGCCGCGGGCAATGGCAAAGATTACCGCCAGCAACGGCACGATGGAAAGCAGGGTACGATAGGTGAGGGAACGGGCGCTGGCCGCAATATCGAGCTCCTGCACGTTCCGAACGGTGAGGATCACCGTCTTAATGATATTGTAGAGGATATTCTGCTTGTTGGAGAGTGTCTCGGGGTTCTGGCGCCAGATGCCGTAAGAAAGGAAATACAGCAGATCCTTCACCCTGATCTTCATTCGTTCCAGCCTGCCCGGTCTCTCCTCCTCGTCATAGTCTCGTTTCTTCCGTCTCCTTGCCATCCGTGGAAATATTAAAACAAAAAAAAGCAGCCGGTCTGTAAGCCGGGTTCTGTACCCCGTACAAGACGGGGTGCCTGTCATTTATCTGCGGACGGATGTCACCATCCTCCTGTAGCGGCCTACCCCTCGGCATCGGGCGAGCAACCCTACCTATCCGATATACATGGCCTTGCAACCCATAAAGCGTACGGCACACTGCATTGCTGCAGCATCCGGTGGGCTCTTACCCCGCCTTTTCACCCTTACCCCTGCCGAAGCGGGAGCGGTTTTTTTCTGTTACGCTGATCTGCTCTCACGAACAGCTTCCCGTTAGGAAGTATGGCGCTCTGCGTTGCCCGGACTTTCCTCCCCTTTGCGTGAAAGGAGCGACAGACCGACCTGCTGCCGCTGCAAAAGTAGTAAGATTGGTTTGATTTACCATCATTTCCC
>JAQVWR010000037.1:0-13928 GCA_028709605.1 Proteiniphilum sp. | reverse complement strand
CTTCCCGTTAGGAAGTATGGCGCTCTGCGTTGCCCGGACTTTCCTCCCCTTTGCGTGAAAGGAGCGACAGACCGACCTGCTGCCGCTGCAAAAGTAGTAAGATTGGTTTGATTTACCATCATTTCCCTACATATTTCATGGAAAATGATCCTCTGACAGATTGAATACCAAAGGGTCAGACCGTGTAGCGGGAGAAAGCCTGCATAAACGATTCGTAATAGGTTTTCGATACCGGGATATCGGGAGTGTTCTCCTCATCCAGCTCCAGCATGATCCCCCCCTTCACCTTCTTCAGGATCTTTACCCTGTCCATATTGACCATAAACGAACGGTGGCAGCGCTCCAGGGGTGTGTCGGCCAGATGCTCTTCCAGCCGCTTAAGGGAGTTGCGCAGCAGGTAGTGCGACTGCTTCGACTTGTTGAGGTAGTGGAGGGTGGTATAATTGTCGGCCGACTCAATATAGAGCAGATTATCCGTCATGATCGAGATCTTCAGCTCCCCCTTCTCATCGGGAAAGGCAATCAGCATCTTCGAAGCAGCATCGGGCGCCTTCTCCTGCCCCAGATGCTCCAGCAGGGCGCTCTTCTCTTTCCAGGAGAAATAGAGCCAGGAGATGGTGTAGGGCAGCAACAGTACCAGCGCAGTATTGTTAAGGCTCTGCCGGAAGCTTTCGGAAAGATCCCGGATCACCCCGTCTTTGGGAAAAAACTGCGAGAAGAGCGTATAGAAGATCGCCATCGCCGCAATCTCAGCCAGGATCCAGACGGCATATTGCCAGTACAGGATATCATGTCGTTTCGACCGGTAGATGAGGATTATCCGGCTGATCACCACCACCAGCATGCCGGTAAGAATGATCAGACTGGAAAAAGCAAAATATTTGATCTCCGATATGCCGGGGTACCAGTCACGAGAGCCAAAGGGCTGGAAAAGGTTGATGAACAGCAGGGCAAAAAGTGCCGTGAACAGAATCATCTTGACGCTGTTTTTCTTCTCATAGAGATATGCGGGGATCTTGCCGTTCATTGTTGTTGCTGTTTTACAGAGGCACTCTGCAAAAATAGATGTTTATGGATAAGTAACCAAAAGAAACCGCGCTTGCCGGCAATTTTTTCACCCCTCTATACCGGATTTCACCCCTTATAGCCCATTTCATCCCCTCCCCGCCCCCCTGTTCCCTTTGTTTTGCAGGATCACCGAAAAGCTTCTTTCTTTGCTGAAAAAGAAACTGTTATGTTCAACTATATCGAGCGGCACCATCTGCTGAAGAGCTGCTTCCGGCAAGGGAGTAATGTACAGCCGGAAGGGACAGGGATAGAGATCCGTTTTTTCCGGTTCAGCAGTCATCTGTGCGATGAGACGCGAGAAGCTTCACAGCAGGATGGTACCATTAATGAGAACTTCACCTTCGAATATCCGGTATTTTTGCCGGCAGGCACTGCCAGGCATGAAAAAGCGATTCTGTTGCTGCACGGGCTGAACGAACGGAGCTGGAGCAAGTACCTGCCCTGGGCGGAGTTCCTGTGCCGACAAATCGGCAGGCCGGTGATCCTCTTCCCCATCGCTTTCCACATCAACCGGGCACCACTTGCCTGGTCCAATCCGCGCAGCCTGGCCGGCCTGCTCAATTTCCGCAGGAAGCAGTTTGCCGACGACCGGTCGATCAGCTTCGCTAATGTGGCGCTAAGCGACCGTATCAGTCAGTCGCCGGAACGTTTCTACCTTTCGGGAAGGCAAACTTGGGACGACCTGACAAGGCTGTTCAGGACGATCAGGAGCGGACGAAATCCGCTTTTCAGGGAGGGGTGCCAGATAGACATCTTCGCCTATTCCATCGGGGCATTCCTCTCGCAGGTGGCACTGATGGCCGATGAGAAGAATCTCTTCGCCGACTCGCGTCTTTTTATGTTCTGCGGCGGCAGTATCTTCCGCTCCATGCAGGGAATCTCCCGCAGCATCATGGACAGGGCCTCGTTTGAGCACCTGCAGCACTATTATGTCCATCTCTTCGGCAATGAGCCGGAGAACCGCTGGCACCGCGACAGAGCATTCGAATCCTTCTTCCGGATGATCCTTCCCGACAGGTTGCAAAAAGAGCGAGAGGCGTTCTTCACCCGCATCCGCGACAGAATAGCCGGGGTGGCGTTAAAGCAGGACCACGTGATCCCTTATCACGGGGTGCGGGAAGCTCTGGGCGTGGAGACCACCGAATCGGTCATCACCCTGCTCGACTTCCCCTTTTCCTACACACACGAAAACCCGTTTCCCCTGCAGATAAAAGACCCCCTCTCCCTGAATGCCGCCTTTGAGAATGTGTTTTCCCGTGCCGTTGCATTTTTCAGATAGTCTCGTTCATCTTACAGGATGATTCCATCTCTTTTATCTCTCTTACATCAATACCGTTAGTCAGGAAAATGATTTATGGTCTCAGATACCATGAATCCATCTTTTTTATGTATGTTTGCGAGGCAATAGATAAAAAAAGTAAAAACCTCGATGAAGATCTCATCGCATCATACCAGTCAATTTGAAGAGATCTATCTCTCCCACTATTCACGGATGAAGCGTTTTGCCATGGAATATGTCATCCGGGAAGAGGATGCGGAGAACATTGTGCAGGATGTCTTTCTCGACCTGTGGGAGCAGCAGTTTGTCCTGATGTCCCCCTCCAATTTGTTTGCCTGGCTCTTTACCGCCACAAAGAACCGTTGTCTGGATTTTCTTCGGCACAAAACGGTGGTCAGGAAGAGTACCGAGAAGCTGATGGATGATTATAAAATACAGCTGCAGATGAAGCTGCAATCGCTGGAATCGTTTGATGAAAAGATCTTTTCCGACCCCGACATCGAGTCGGTGGTACAAAAAGCCATCGACATGCTTCCGGAAAAATGCCGTGAGATATTCGTGATGAATAAGATCGACGGTAAGAAGCAGAAAGCAATTGCAGCGGAGCTCCATATCTCCCTCCACACCGTTGAAAGCCAGATGGCCATTGCCCACAGGAAGCTAAAAGAGCTGCTGAAAGAGTATATTCCCCTGCTTTTGTTCCTTCTCATTTAATTTTTTTTATTTTTTCTTGGCGGTTTTTTCGCTTTCATTCGTTCATATATAAAGCAGATCATTGAATGGAAGAAATCCTATCGAAATATTTTGGGGGAGAGCCGGGAACAGCGCAGCGGCTGGAGTTGATCCGGCAGATGGAGGACAACGAGCCCCTGCGTGCGGAATATATCCGCCTGCAGAATATCTACGCACTCACGCAGCTAGCGCCCCACCCCTCGCACGAAGCCGAAGGTAGAAAGGGCTACAACGCCTTCCGGCACCGGCTGAAGGTAAAAGCACAACGAAAAATCATCCGTCTGGCCATGCAATGTGCTGCAGCGGCCCTGTTGTTGATTGCCTCAACCTTTTTCCTGACGCGCATGCTACTGTTTGAGTCAACCGGTACCGGAGAGATGAATACCCTCTACGTACCCGCGGGACAACGGGCACAGCTCACCCTAAACGACGGTACACAGGTCTGGCTGAATGCACAGTCCACCCTCACCTACCCAGCCCGGTTTTTCGGGAAACGGCGGGAAGTATCGGTAGTGGGAGAAGCCTATTTCGATGTGGCTGAAAACCGGGAAAAACCCTTTGTGGTTACCACGGAGCAGCTCACCATGGAGGTGCTGGGCACCGAGTTCAACGTATACAGCTACCCGGAAGCCGGCATAGTCCAAACATCCCTGGTGAAAGGCTCTTTGAAGGTAAGCGAGACAGGAAAAAACGGGCAATCGATGCTCCTCTCCCCGAGTCAACAGGTTACCTATCAAAACAGCAAGATGCAGCTGGAACCGCTAACCAATCCGGAACATCTCCTCTGGAAAGAGGGAATATACGCGTTCAACAATGAACGGCTGATCGATATTCTCGCGAAGCTGGAATTATACTACGATACCACCATTCGGGTCGAAGATCCGGAGATCTTCAACGTGCGGTATACCGGCAAGTTCCGTCAGCGCGACGGCATCGATGAGATCCTGCACATCCTGCAAAAGATTCAGTCATTCTACATTCAAAATGATAAAGACAAGAATATCATCACTTTATCCAAATAAAAATATTCACCTTTTAAATTGTTATTGCCTATGAGAAACAAATTCAAATAGCCTTGTCTTAAGCTGACGGTTGGTCGCTAACTACCCCCATAGTGGACTTGCACCTCCGGGTTAGTAATCGTGCACAGCACACTAAAAAGCGACAGGTGCGCCAACACCTGCCGCCCGATTAAGCAAACACAGATACATCGAATCTAAGTATTCACCTAAACACATACAAATATATGAAAATAAACATTTCATCCGATCACTCTTTGATCAAAAAGAGCGATTTTAAAGATTTATTTAAGATCATGAAAATCAGCCTGCTATTTCTTTTTGCCTTTGCTTTTCAGATGATGGCATTGAATTCAAAGGCTCAGGATGCGGTTATCAAACTAAGCACAAACACCATTACGATAGGAGACCTCATCCGGGAAATCGAACGACAAACCGATTACCTGATAGTGTATAGCACCCGGGAAGTGGATACCAACCGGAAAGTAAATATTCAACATAATTCAGACAAAGTTTCGTCTTATCTCAACGAAGCTTTCTCAAATTCCGATATCAGCTACGATTTTGAGAACAAATACATTGTCTTGGTAAAATCAGCGAATCGCAATGCGAAAGTTATAGCCAGCATGATTAAAGATCATCAACAACAAGAAATCACAGTCACTGGCACTGTTACTGACTCAAAAGGTGAACCGGTAATTGGAGCAACAATTGTTCTGAAAGAAAATCCCTCACAAGGCACCATCACCGACTATGACGGTAATTTCACCCTTTCCGGAATATCGGAACATGCAACCCTATTGTTCAGTTATGTCGGAATGAAATCACAGGAAGTACCCATCAATGGAAAAAGAACCATACAGGTGGTAATGGAGGCAGATACAGAGTTACTGGAAGAACTGGTAGTAGTGGGTTTTGGTATACAAAAGAAAGTAAATGTGATAGGTTCTATAGCACAAGTGGAAGGTGAAAAAATAAGTCAAAGGTCTCAAGCCAACATAACAAACTCACTTACAGGAATGCTGTCTGGGGTTACGATTATACAACGTTCTGGCTCACCAGGCGACCCTAGTAATAATGAAATACAGGTAAGAGGGGTTGGATCATTTGGGGCAAGCCCTACAGCCTTGGTACTTATAGATGGGATTCCAGGGAATCTTGCAGATATAAGTTCTGCTGAAGTTGAAAGTATTTCAGTGCTTAAGGATGCTTCAAGTGCAGCAATTTATGGAGCACGTGCAGCAAATGGAGTAATATTGATAACAACAAAAAGAGGAAATGAAGGTAAAGTAAAAATATCTTATAATGGTCAAGTGGGAGTTAATACCCCAACATCGTTACCCGAATTCGTGCAAACTTGGGAGTATGCAGAGCTACTTAATGAAGCTACAAAATCAGTTGTTTATACCCCAGAACAAATATCTTCATTTAAAGATGGTAGTGATCCCGATAACTATTCTAATGAAAAATATCTAGATCGTGTGTTTAGCAGAGATGGAGTTCAAACTAATCATAATATAAATATGAATGGAGGTAATAAATCTACAAACTATTTACTATCTTTTGGTTATTTGGATCAAAAAGGTCTAATTAAAAAAAACAATTATTCCAGATATAATGGACGAATAAATTTAACTACAGAATTACTCTCCAATCTTAAATTGACAACAAGAGTAAATGGCATTTTTTCGAAAAGGAATGAACCTTCGGTACCGGCCGGAGATGATGTTGAAGACATGAAAGGAATTATTCTTAAGGCTCTACGTTTTCCTGGTTTGAATCCCATCAAATTAAGCACTGGAGAATACGGAAAAGGACAAGAACTTCATGGTACTCCTCCTGCATGGGTAGAAAGTGCCTCTTTTTACTCACGACCAGAATTTAAAGCTTCTGCAAATGTATCACTAAATTACAATCCAGTCAAATCGTTGGATTTTATGATAATGGGGGGCTTAACACATAGTAATTATGAAGAAAAAAGGTTTAGATCAACTTTAAATTTAGAAGAAAACAAGCAATTAGGTCCCTCAACACTTCAAAATACAATGCTAAGAAGCTTATATAAAACTTTTCAATCTACTGTTAATTTCTCAAAATCAATAAATGATCATCACTTTTCAATATTAGCAGGTTATTCATATGAAGATTACTCTGATAGATGGGTTAATGGATTCAGAGATAATTTTGCTTCAAATGACTTGCCTTTTTTAGATGTTGGAGCACCTGATAATCAAAGATCAACAGGCTCAGGTGCGGAATGGTCGTTACAATCATTGTTTAGTAGAATTAATTACAACTACCTTGAGAAATACCTTATTGAAGGAACAGTTAGATATGATGGATCTTCAAGATTTCCAGAGACTAGAAAATATGGGTTATTCCCCTCAATAGCTGCAGGTTGGAGATTAAGTGAAGAGGAATTCATAAAAAACAATGATAATTTGAGTTGGTTGACAAGTTTAAAGCTTAAAGCTTCAATAGGAAAACTAGGGAACCAAAATATTGGAACATACCCCTATCAAACTCTTTATGATTTAGGACGAAATTATCCTTTTGGGAATAATTTCAAGCCAGGAGCTTCAATAACAACACTCACTGATCCTGATCTCCATTGGGAAACTACTAGAACTTGGGATGTTGGTTATGAAAGTATGTTATGGGATGGTTTGATAAGTTTCAACATGACGTATTTTAATAGATATACTTACAACATTTTATATGCCCCATCAGGTAGCATATCATCAGTTTTGGGTTTAAATATTTCACCTATTAACACAGGTTCTTTAACGAATAAAGGATTAGAAATTGAAATTGGGCATAAGTCCAGAATTGGTGATTTCCTATTTGATATAAATGGAAATTTTAATATCCTACAAAATAAAATTGAATCTCTCGGGGTTGGAAATGTTGAACAACTTAATGGACTTGTCGGAAGTGGAAATCTGTATGTAGGGCAACCAATGCAAATATACTACGGCTACAGAACAGATGGGGTATTCATTGATTCAGACGATATTGAGAACTGGTCTAATCAATCTTCAATTACGCCAAATCCTCAACCAGGAGATATCAGATATATGGATATAAATGGCCCGGAAGGAAAGCCTGATGGAATTGTGGATCCAAACTACGATCGTGCCATTCTAGGCTCTCGCATTCCAAGATACACCTTTGGCTTGAATTTGAACACAAGTTATAAAATGTTTGACTTTTCCATACAAATGCAAGGGGTGTCTGGCGTGAAAGGTCTTTTAACCGGCGTAGCAGGATATGGAATGTGGCAAGAAGGAAATGTACAGAAATGGCAAGCTGATGGCCGATTTAGAATGGAAAAACCTGAAAGATATCCAGAATATCCGAGAATTGAAACAATTGCTGCGGGTGGAAGTCCAAATACGGAAGTCTCAGATTTTTGGGTACAAAATGCATCCTATTTGCGCGTACGTAATATACAATTCGGATACAATTTTTCAGGTACATTAACACGCCTACTTTGTATATCAAATTTAAGATTGTTTATTTCAGGAGAAAACCTTTTAACTTTAAGCAATTATAAAAAAGGATGGGATCCGGAAATCAACACTTACGGTAACTACTATCCAATTCTTAAAACAATAACAGGTGGTATTAATGTTAAATTTTAAGCCAAATGAAAATGAATACTTTAAAATACATAATTATCCCAGTTATATTATTCGGGTTGTTTGTTTCTTGTGATTTAGAGAGAAATCCCTTAAACAAATTTTCTGATCAAACGATTTGGTCAAATGAAGAAAATGCATTAGTGGCTCTGACTGGTTTATATAGGGGAGATATTCAATTTAATTCTCCAGAATATCAACCATCAGACTGGTGGAGCTACGGAGGATTGATATTCCTAGAGTTTGCTTCTGATAACCTTTATGATCGTCGAAATAATTCATCGAATTTTTATAAAATTTCAAATGGTGAATTAATGTCTAACAATCCTTTTACAGCTCGTTATTGGAGAAACAGTTACAAAAGAATTGCGCAATGTAATCGCTTTCTTGAAAATATTGAAAATATACCAGAAACGAGTGTTTCAAAACGTTATAAAGCTGAAGCAAAGTTTTTACGAGCTTCACAATATTTTTATTTATCGCAATTTTTTAAAAATGTCCCATTGGTCACAAACGTATTAACACGAGATGAAGCGAATAATGTAACTAAAACAGAATACGGCACAGTAGCACAATTCATAATTGATGAACTTGAAGCTGCTATTCCGAATCTACCTCGGTTTAGTGATTTAACTTCTTCTGAGACTGGTAGAGCAAGTAAACAGGCAGCTTTAGCTTTTTTAGGCCGTATCAATATGGCTGAAGAAAAATGGGTGGATGCTGCAAAAGCATACGAAAAAATTATTGAATTCGGTGATAATGAGATTTTCGATAACTATTCAACCCTTTTTACCCCACAAGGAGAAAATAGTAGTGAAAACATTTTTTCGATGCAGTATCTTGAAGGACTTGCAGGACAAGCAATGCCACAACACGCTCTACCTGCAAAAGATGGAGGTTGGTGTATCGTCAATGTTCCTGCTTCACTGTTTGAAGCATATCAATTTTCTGATGGAACGGACTTTTCCTACGATAATCCACTTTATAATCCTAACAATTTGGGCGATAACAGGGATCCAAGATTAGGATATACAATTATTTATAACGGATCGGATTTTATGGGAAAACCATATATAAGCCATCCAGACTCTGCTTCAAGCCCGGATAGAATAATGGGTGGTCAAACAACACAAACAGGATTTATGATGCGGAAATATTTCGATGAAAATTACAACGGAAGTCTACAAGAATATGGCGGAAATATCCCAATTATAAGATATGCGGAAATACTTCTAAGTTACCTTGAGGCAAAAATAGAGTCTGAGAATACTGTTAATCAAGACCTTCTCGACATTACCATAAATGCTATAAGGGGAAGAGCTTCCGTTAATATGCCCAGAATCACTGAGACTGATATATCATTATTACGTCAAATCTTGCGTAATGAAAGAAGAGTTGAATTGGCTTGTGAAGGTATACGTTATTGGGACATATTAAGATGGAAAATTGCTGATGATATCCTAACCCAAGATGTTTACGGAGCACCTTTCCCTGGAGCAAAACGCACAAGAACCAAAGAAGGACAACCTGACCCATATGGAAGATGGTTTGTTAATACACGCGCTTTTCGTTCTCCAAAAGATTATGCATGGCCAATTCCACAATCGGAACAAGATATAAACCCAAATCTACGATAGATTAAAGTAAAAAAATAATTCATTTTATGAACAGAATTTCTCAAACCACAATTCTATCCATTGGCGCAGGTTTTGCATTGCCGGCATTCGCACAGAACGGTGCCCGTGAACCGTTGAACGACAAACCCAATATCGTGCTGATCTACGCCGATGATATAGGTTACGGCGACCTCTCCTGCTACGGAGCCGAAAGGGTGCAAACTCCTCATGTGGATGCACTGGCTGCCAACGGCGTCCTTTTCCGGAACGCACACTCTGCAGCAGCGACCAGCACCCCCTCCCGTTACGGGCTCTTCACCGGTGAGTATCCCTGGCGCAGAAAAGGCACCCAGATTGCTGCAGGCGATGCTGCCCTGATCATCAAACCCGGCCGGTATACCGTGCCGAAGATGCTGAAAGAGGCCGGCTACACCACCGCTGCCGTGGGCAAGTGGCACCTCGGCATCGGCGACACCAACGGACAGCAGGACTGGAACGGACACCTCACCCCGGGACCGCGCGAGATCGGGTTCGACTACTCTTATATCATGGCGGCGACAGGCGACCGCGTGCCCTGTGTCTACCTCGAGAACCAGCGGGTGGTGAACCTCGACCCGAAGGATCCGATCAGCGTGAGCTACACCCGCAACTTCACCGGAGAACCGACCGGAAAGGAGAACCCCGAGCTGCTCACCAAGCTCAGGCCCAGTCCCAACCACGGACACGACCAGAGCATCGTGAACGGGATCTCCCGTATCGGGTTCATGAAAGGTGGCAAAGCGGCCCTCTGGGAGGATGAATCGATCGCCGACAACATCACCCATCATGCCGTTCGCTTTATCGAACGCAACAAAGAGAAGCCTTTCTTCCTTTACTTCGGCACCAATGATATCCATGTGCCTCGCTATCCGAACGAGCGGTTCCGCGGTGCAACCGGCATGGGCCACCGCGGCGACGCCATTGCGGAGTTCGACTGGTCGGTCGGAGAGATCGTCCGTGCACTGAAGGAGGCGGGGATCTACGACAACACGCTGATCATCGTGAGCAGCGACAACGGCCCCGTGGTGGACGACGGATACATGGATGAGGCGGTGAAGAAGCTGGGCAGCCACAAGCCCTGGGGCCCTTTCCGCGGCGGCAAGTACAGCACCTTCGAGGCAGGGACACGGGTACCCTTTATCGTCCATTGGTCCGGAAAAGTACAAGACGGAACCTCCGACGCGCTGGTGTCGCAGATCGACTTCTTTGCCACCCTCGCGGCCCTCACCAAAGCGGGAGAAAGATCCTCCATCCCGGAGGACAGCCGTGATCAGCTCTCCGCATGGCTGGGCATCGATCGGGACGGACGCGACTACGTGATCGGCACTGCCTCTTCCCTGACGCTCCTCACCCGCGACTGGAAATATATCGAGCCCAACAACGGGAATCCTTACAACAAACTGACAAACACCGAACTGGGCAACCACCCGGCAGATCAGCTCTACGACATGCGCTCCGATAAGGGGGAGTATAACAACACGGCTTCGCAAAACAGACTGATGCTGCGCTTTCTGAAACAGATCTTGGAGGAGGAAAAAAGGAAGGGCACCGGACTGGATCTGTAAGGATTATCCTGCAACGACAACACTGTCTCCCTGCCCTTCCTGCTCCATTTCCATATTACTCTGAGTTTTTCAAAGTTTTGTACCCAAATATCGTAAATAGTTGAATATAAACTGAAAAACGCTTGTGTGTGTCAATATTAATAGGTATATTTGTACCTATTAATAGAGGCATTATGGGAAAAGGCAGACCTTTCAGCGCATCCACGCAGTTTAAGATGATCATTCATACGAACGGGAATCACCGATACGCATCCACCAAACCCTACACCATAGGCGGGGATGGGATTAAGCGTTACACCTATAAACATTGGGGTACGCTTGATGAACAAAACCGCTTCATTCCCGGCATGGCTTACATGTATGCATCCATAGAAGAGCGCCAACAGCTCATTTTCCCCAAGGATTGGGATTTGAGCCAGATAGAGACCCTTTCCGGGACTAAACGCCGTGGTCGCATTGCATACGAAGCCGAAGATGTTGACAGACAGTTTGGCCCAACATGGCTGCTCAACCAGGTGGCAGTCAAGACAGGTCTCCTGGATGACCTTCGAAGCGTTTTTTCAGGCAACATGGAGATGGTCAATGACATACTCACCCTGGCTTACTTTCCATTTATCGACAACCTCTCCTACAATCAACTATCACAATGGCAGCGTGAGGTCAAGGCTCCATCCGGGAGGGATTTGAACAGCGTGAACATCACCAGGCTGGCGCAAAGCATCACCGAACAGAACAGGATGGATATTTTCCGCTGTCGGGCTGCCAGACTGGGCAAGGATGACCTGTGCGCTGTTGATTCCACATCCATGTCAACGTATGGGTTCAACCTGGTGGATATACGTTGGGGCAGGAACAAGGAGCACCTTCCGCTGCGTCAGACCGTCGAGGTGGTGGTCTATTCACTGACAACGCATATGCCCATCTATTACAAGGAATTGCCCGGCAACATGCCGGATGTGCGTACCATTGAACTGATTATGATGGAACTGCGGCACGCCGGTTTCAAGAACCTGGTACTGATCACCGACCGCGGTTACGAGTCGATGAAAAACCTTGAACTCTATATCTCAAGAGGGCAGAAGGTGATTACCAGCGTCAAGGTCTCACAGGGCGACGTCCTTAAAAAGATAAAGGAAATTGACATGAGTCACGGTTATCCTAAAGGTATGACTCTGGCTAAAAAGGAGAATCTTTACCATGCCCAGTACGAGATGGATTATACCGTACATGGCAAGGGCGATGCCCTGATCAAGGCCGACAAGTACAGGCTAAATCTCTACTTCAATCCTGCCAAACGCGCTGAGGCTATGTGTGATATCCAGCACGCCGTGGATGAACAGGTTGAAGCCGCACAGGCCATGATGGAAACAGGGGAACCTGTTTCGGACAGGGATGAGATCAAGAAGCGCTTCAATATGCTCTTTATCAAGTTTGAGACAAACAACCGCATTGCATCGTTTGATGTCAACCATGAAAAACAGGATGCCTTGTTGCTCACAGCCGGCTTCTTTGCCAGCAAGACCATTGGTGTCGATCTCGATCCCCTTGCAGCCAAGGACAACTACGGCATGCGTGACGAGCAGGAGAAAGCCTTTGCTCTTCAGAAGGGGGCACTCGGTCAGGACAGGCTCAGAACCTGGTCTGAGACCGGCAAGCACGGCCGTATGTTCATCACCTTTATAGGACTCATTTTAGCATCTTATGTCCGTGCCACATGGAAAGGCAACGAGGTTCTCAAGAAGAAGTTCAGTTCAACAGAGGCTGTATTGGCTGAAATGCGTACCATACGCTGTATCGAACACAGTGAGAAGCTCAAGTTTATCACCCCATTTGTTGGCGCTCAAATAGACATCTGCAAAGCCTTCGGCTTCACCATACCGGACGGTTGTGCCCCGGTTTATGTATCCAAGGCCAAGCCAAAAGGTGGAAAGCGAGGCAGGCCAGCCAAGCCAAAAATTGAGCGGCAGGATTTTTAGGTACAAAAAAATGAAAAACTCAGATTTTTAAGGAACAAAAAAAAGATTGCAACGGAAAGCCCGCCCCGATAGGGAAACGCCCAAATAGCATTTCCCGGAAATTGAATGAAAAAATTCACAAAATAATCACAGTCTAATCATAAATCATACTGTGTATATCAAATACTTAACGAACAATATTGTTATTTGCATCGTTATTTTTTACTGCAATTCCCGCTTTTTCTAACCAGATTGTAGTCAATTTTACATAATCCCTTAATTCCGCAAGGTCATTGTAAATATAAATAAGCAAAGCGCTGATAAAAAATATCTTACCTAACGCTTTGCCATGTGTAAGATTTCACCTATTTTTATGCTTGTAAACAAAACAGTAAATCATACAAAGGATGAAATTACAAAAAGTTTCTCAATCCATCACTTCTTTTGCCGGAATTTCATTTGTACATGAAGAATTTAACAAATCCGGTTTATTAAATCTCATCGATAATCATCTCGGTATAAGGAATTTAACCGGTTATCAGCACGGCGAGCTATTTAGGACTTGGTTTGAAATATTTTTTTGTGGAGGAGAAGTGGCAGAGGATGTCGGGGAGCATTTGCGTTCAACACTTGAGAACATACCCGGCAACCGTGTAGCCAGTCCCGATACCCTGCTTCGTGTGATAAAAGAGTTGGCTACAGATAATACCACCATAACCTCTTCCTGCGGGAAGGAGTATCAGTTCAACATCAATGAGAAGATGAATAACCTGAACATCAAATCATTGCTGTTAACTAAACAGCTTGAAAATGGTAAAATGTATGATTTGGATTACGACAATCAAATCATTGAGCATGAGAAATGGGATGCCAAACGCACCTATAAAGTAAGCCCCCGATAAAATACCTATTTTAGCGTAAATGGTTTTTTTCGATCTTTGCCGGCAAACCTATTTTTTATGAAGCCTGTAAGCAAAGAAGAATTCATGGCGATACTGGAACGCCAACAGAAGA
>JAQVWR010000036.1:16062-18599 GCA_028709605.1 Proteiniphilum sp. | reverse complement strand
ATGATTTTGCCAACGGTGTTTTGGGCATATCGTAACAGTGGGCGATGAATTTTCGCCCGATGAAAGGTTGGGCAATCAGATCGCCAAAGCGGCGCATCTCATCGATCAATGGCAGGCGGGCCTGCTGTGACTGTTTCATTGCCGAAACGGCAATCTTCTCCAGCCGCTCCCGTTTGATCTCCTTCCGTTCGGAGAAACTGCCAAGGAGAGGTGTAAAACGGTCCACCCCTATCTCGGTTGCTTTCTCCACAAACCACTCGTTGCGATCCATCTGTTTGGTTGGGCCGAAGGCGATGTGAAGCGTGTAGTCTCTTTTTAGGGACTCCTCCCACTGTCGCAGGATCGTTACCATGCTCCTTTTGGAATGGGCTTGCAACAGGCTGCAGTCGTAGAACATCCCCTCACCGTCGGTGACGGTCAGCCGGTCGCCTTCGCGCATGCGAAGCACCTTGACGCAGTGCTGCGATTCCTGTTCCGGCAGCGTAGGATTGTGCCGGATCTGAGGACAGAAGAAGAGGGTGTCGGCCATAGGGGTTCAGGATTTGCTTTCTCTTCGGTTGATCTCGTCACGCAGGCGGGTCGCCAGCTCATAGTTCTCCTCACTGACCGCTTCTTTCAGTTGCTCTTTCAATGTATCCAGGCGCAGACCGGCAAGCTCCTCTTCACTTTTCTCGCTTCTTTCCTGTAGCTGGTCACCCGTAGGTTGCACGGCATGCTCATCGAAAACTACAGCCATATTGCGCATGATCTCCTCCGTGGTATAGATCGGCGAATGGGTGCGGATCGCCAGCGCTACGGCATCGGATGTGCGGGAATCGATGCGGTACTCCGTCCCGTTTTGCTCGATCAGCAGTTCCGAAAAGAAGGCTCCCTCTTCAAATTTGTAGATCACTACCTCTTTGAGTACAATGTGTACTTCTTTCCATATCGAACAGATCAGATCGTGCGTGAGGGGTCTCGGAGGAGTGATTCCTTCCATTACGATGGCGATGGATTGCGCCTCCGGGGTACCGATGACAATGGGAAGACGCCGGATTCCCTTCTCTTCCGAAAAGATGAGTGCATACGCTCCGGCTTGCACCTGGCTGAACGATATGCCCAGTATGGATAGTTTAATTTTGTGTGACACAACAGCTGAAATTTATCCGAAACAACTTCAAATATACGAAATAATTAGAAGAGATGGTTGTTGGCGCCATTTTTTTTGAATTTATTCTCGTTTTTCATGAGAAATGAGAAAAATGTTGTACCTTTGCAGCCGTAAAATCTACACGGTGGATGTAGCTCAGTTGGTTAGAGCGTCGGATTGTGGTTCCGAAGGTCGCGGGTTCGAGCCCCGTTTTCCACCCCAATCTCATTCATTATGAGGTTTTTATTTTCTTCAGATTTGTTTTAGGTAATCACGTATTTCATATACGTGATTTTTTTTAGTGCTGCCTGCGGCGAAACTCTGCACACACCACGGCAGCAGCAGCAGACACATTCAATGATTCGGAGGTAGCTCTTCCTGTCGGGAAGCTGGGAATGAACAGTTTCCGGTTGATCAGCCGTTCTGTTTCCCTGCCGATTCCTTTTCCCTCACTGCCCAGCACGATCACCCCTTCACCGGAGAGCGTTTCGCGATAGATATCTGCTCCTTCGAGAAAGGTCCCGTAGATGGGGAGATCCCCATAGCCGGCAAATAAAACCGGAAGATCGCCATAACAGGCTTTTACGCGGGCTATGGCTCCCATGGTGGCCTGAACCGTTTTGGGATTGTAGATGTCGGCGGTGTCGGGGGAGCAGATGATCTGATCGATGCCGAACCAGTCGGCAATGCGCATGATGGTACCCACATTGCCGGGATCCTGCACCCCGTCGAGTGCCAGGCTCAGCCTGCCTCGCAGTTGCATCTGATTGGCAGGGTGATCAGGCTGGTAAAATACAGCGATCATCTGTGGCGCTGTTTTTTGGAAGGTGGCTTTGGCCAGTTCGCTTTCGCTTGCCTCCACCATCTCTTCCGCTTTCAGGACGGGATATGCCGTAAGGGTCTCCGGCAGTGCCGCCAGAAACTGGCAGCGGCAGGATGTCAGCAGATCCGTCACCAGTTTTGTACCTTCCGCCACAAAGGTGTGGTGCTCACTGCGGAATTTCTTCTCCTTTAGCGACCGGATATATTTGATCTTGTTTTTGCTCAGGCTCATATGGTTCGGTTTTCAGCGATCAGCGATCAGCTTTCAGCTAATGAACCGTAAAAGTAGTTATTTGTTCGCTATTTTTCTCTGCCGTAAGGAATATATTCTGAATATCAGGATGTGAGTATCAAAAATAACTGGAAACATATCATTTATGTAAGGGTATTAATTTCAAAAAAACGCTATCTTTGTATTTCATTCATTGAGTAAGAATACCCTGCAGACATTGATTTACAATAGAAAATAGTTACAGATTTATTACCTATATTTTATGAACGATATCGCAATCATGAACAAAGCAGCCGATAACATCCGTATCTTGTCGGCGTCGATGGTGGAAAAAGCAAAATCGGGCCATCCCGG
>JAQVWR010000036.1:0-15962 GCA_028709605.1 Proteiniphilum sp. | reverse complement strand
TGGGAGGGGATCCGGAGAATCCTTTCTATATATTCCCGGAAGTGGCGGAACTCTACAAAAACAGGTTAGAGGAACTAAGGAAGCTGGCGAGAACCCGAAAGGCAAAACTGCAGAAATGGGCGGAAGCACATCCCGCGCTGGCTGAGAAGAAACGCAAATGGTTTGCCCGCGAATTGCCGGATATTGACTGGCGTGGCATCGGGCAGAAACCGGGAGTTGCTACCCGTGCCGCTTCTGCCGCTGTGCTCGGTGTACTGGCGAAACAGCTGGAAAATATGGTGGTGGCTTCGGCCGACCTATCCAACTCCGACAAGACCGACGGTTTCCTGAAACATACCAAAGCGCTGACCAAAGGTGATTTTTCGGGTGCCTTCCTCCAGGCTGGCGTGTCTGAATTCACCATGTCCTGCCTGTTGATCGGCATGGGCCTTCATGGCGGTGTGATCCCTGCCTGTGGTACTTTCTTCGTCTTTTCCGATTATATGAAACCTTCCATCCGTGTGGCTGCCCTGATGCAGACACCGGTGATCTTCATCTGGACGCACGATGCCTTCCGCGTGGGTGAGGACGGTCCCACCCATCAGCCGGTAGAACAGGAGGCGCAGATCCGTCTGTTGGAGAAACTGCGGAACCATCACGGCCAGAACGCCATGCTGGTGCTGCGTCCTGCCGATGCCAATGAGACCACCGTGGCTTGGAAAATGGCGCTGGAGAACAGCAAGACGCCTACCGGATTGATTCTTTCCCGTCAGAACATCAAGGATCTCCCGGCGGAAGGATCCCGCTACGAGGCAGCCCTGCATGCAGAAAAAGGGGGGTATGTAGTACAGGATGAAGAGGGGTTTGATGTGATCCTGCTTGCTTCCGGATCGGAGGTCTCCACGCTGGTGGAGGGAGCGGCACTGCTCCGTGCCGACGGCGTGAAGGTGAGGATCGTGTCGGTTCCTTCGGAAGGATTGTTCAGAAGACAGTCGCCAGCGTACCAGGAGTCGGTGCTGCCGGCGGGTAAGAAAAAGTTCGGTCTCACAGCCGGGCTCCCCGTCACGCTTGAAGGACTGGTGGGTGCAGACGGATCGGTATGGGGCATGAACGCATTCGGTTATTCCGCACCCTATACGGTTCTGGATGAAAAGCTGGGATATACCGGACAGAATGTGTATGATCAGGTGAAAAAATTATTGTAATTGCCGAAAACATTTTATTATGTCGTTATTTGATCATTCAGAGAAGCCGATCGGATTAGCCTCCGATCATGCAGGATTTGCGGCGAAACAATATATTATAAGGGTGCTCGAAGAGAAAGGAATTCCCTACAGGGACTTTGGAGCCTATTCCGAGGAGAGCAGCGACTATGCCGATTTTGCCCACCCTCTCGCCCTGGCAGTGGAGAAGGGCGAATGCTATCCCGGCATTGCCATTTGCGGTACCGGCATCGGCATCAGCATGGCCATGAACAAACACCAGGGCATCCGGTGTGCGCTCTGCTGGAACAAGGAGATCGCCTCGCTTTCCCGTGCGCATAATGATGCCAACGTGCTCTCCTTTCCCGGGCGCTTTTTGAGCGAAGAGGAGATCTATGAGATCCTGGTCACCTTCCTCAATACTCCCTTTGAGGGGGGGCGTCACGAGAGAAGGATCAGAAAGATCCCCTGCGGATAACAAGCCGGATTGTCATGACTGCCACAAATTTCCATCAATGGTTACTCCTCCTCACCCTGCTGTTCCTGTCAGGGTGTGAGGATTCCTCTATGCAGTTTGACAATCATCCCCAGGGAAACTTTGACGCGTTGTGGACCATCCTGGACCGTAACTATTGTTTCTTTGCATACAAAAAGATTGACTGGGATGCCGTCTATTTGGATTACAGTGCGCGCATCTCTTCCAATATAGGAGATGAAGCTCTCTTTAAGCTGATGGGGGAGATGCTGGCCGAGTTGAAAGACGGACATGTCAACCTGGTAGCATCTCACGATGTGACCCGTTACTGGAAATGGCAGGAGGATTTTCCGGTCAATTTTGATGTGTTGGTGCAGAAACATTACTTGGGCGACGACTACGGCATGGCATCCGGGATCCGCTACAAGATCCTGGAAGACAATGTGGGGTATCTCTATTACGGCAGTTTCACCAGTGATATCAGCGAGAGCAGTCTCGACCAGATCCTCCACCGAATGGCTATCTGCAAGGGCATCATCATCGATGTGCGAAACAATGGCGGCGGCAGCCTCACCAATGTGGAGAAGATTGCCGGCCGTTTTTTCAACCAGCGCACCCTGATTGGCTATATCTCCCATAAGATCGGGCCGGGACACAACGATTTTTCCCCCTTGTATCCCAAATATGTGGAGAGCTCCAACAGGGTCCGTTACCAGAAGCCGGTCGTCGTACTGACCAACCGGGGATGCTACAGCGCCACCAACGAGTTTGTCAGCATCATGAAGTATGCATCAAATGTAACCGTGATAGGCGACAAGACCGGTGGTGGCAGCGGCCTTCCTTTCACCTCCGAGTTGCCCAACGGCTGGTCGATCCGTTTTTCCGCCTCACCGATGTTCAATGCCGACAAGGAACATATTGAGTTCGGAGTGGACCCCGATATCTATGTGAACATGCAGCAAAGCGACAAACAACACAACAGGGATACCATCCTTGAAAAAGCACGGGAAGTGTTGAATGGCATGTGACTGACTGCAAATGTGCCTTTATTTCTCTCCATTCTTTTCCCCGTTATCATATTATTTTGTACTTTTATAGGCATTTCAGGATGTCTATAGATAAAATTTATAACTCAATATTTCACATCGAGAACAGTAATGCCCGGGAAGCCAAAAAGGAACAAAAAAAACAATCTTTTTTTTCATCGTAAAGGATTCTTCCTGATATCAGGAATCATCATAGGAGTAATTGTTATTGCAGCCCTGTATCAGACATCGGTCTATTTCTCCAGCAACGAATCGTGCATGATGTGTCATGTGCATCCCCATGCCGAGGAGAGCTGGCGCTTGTCATCCCATGTCAACAACGGAAGCGGAGTGATGGTCAACTGTGTGGACTGTCACCTGCCACCCAGCGATCACACCTGGGAGCATTATACGGCTAAGGTGGCACTGGGCACTCGCGACCTGTGGGGGTACCTCACCCGGGACAGTGCCGATTTTGACTGGAACAGAAAATCGGAATTGGAACATGCGGTGCAGTACATTCCCAACCAATCGTGCGTGAAGTGCCATCAGAACCTTTTCCCTGAGGGGGTGACGGATGATGGGGTAACGGCGCATCTCTATTATGAGGAGAATGCGGAGAAGCTCGACCTGCAGTGCATCAGCTGCCACCTCGATGCGGGGCATTATAATCCCGGCTATGTACACAGTCGGATGAGCGGCATACCGGGTGTGACCGGTGCCGCGGCAGCGGATACCAGTCTGTTCTTTCAGGAGCCGACACGGGTAACCGCCTTTTCCGACTTTACCGAACAGATCCCCGGCACCATGGTTTCTTTCCAAATGATTGCCATACCGGGAGGCACTTTCAGGATGGGGAGCCCGGAGAAGGAACCGTTTCACCACCCTGATGAGTCTCCGCAACATGAGATCTGCCTGAATTCTTTTTTTATGGCTCAGGTGGAGACCACTTGGGATCAGTATTGGGCTTTCTATGCAGAAACCATGAGCGAAGGACGTACCGCTCCGGAGAACGTCTATCAGAACAATTTGAACGCTTTCGGGGTTGATGCTATCTCAGGCCCCACACCGCCGTTCGGTTATCCCGACCAGGGATGGGGACAAGGTGACCGGCCGGCCATCACCATGACCCACTATGCTGCCGAGACCTTTTGTCAGTGGCTCTCGGCAAAAACCGGCAAGAAATACCGTCTGCCTACGGAAGCAGAATGGGAGTATGCAGCCCGTGGTGGCACTGAGACAGCATATTTCTTCCCGGGCAGTCCGAAAGATTTCTCATCCCATGGGTTTATGCGGAATATCTTCAAGCCAAAGACGGACAGTATCAGTGCCTACGTGATCTATGACCTGAACAGTGGCAACCGCACCCAACAGCCCTCACAGGTATTACCCAATCCCTTCGGTTTGAAGAATATGTTGGGAAACGTGATGGAGTATTGTGCCGACAGGTATGATCCGCAGGCATATGCCAAACGGTCGGGCGTTACACACAATCCGTGGGTCACCGAGGGTGAGGAGTGGGTGGTACGCGGCGGTCTTTACTCCTCCGATGCTGCGGAGGTGCGCAATGCTGCCCGCAGCCATACCCGACATGATGAATGGCTGAAGACCGACCCGCAGCAGCCCAAGAGCATCTGGTGGTATTCCGATATCAGGGGGATCGGCTTCCGCGTAGTCTGTGAGCCCGATCCATCTCTGTTGTGAGATCATACAGGATGAGGCATCACAGGGAAGACAGGCGGTATCTATCATCCAAAGAAAATGACACAGAATCAACTCAACCTATAAACTAAAACAATCGGAGAAATGAAGAAAGAGAACCATCTGACCAGGAGGTCGTTTCTGAAGACCTCTGTAGTGGCTGGTGCCGTGGGCGTGATCGGCACGGGCTCTGCAGGTCTGTTGACCTCCTGCAAGGGAAAAGAAAAAAATGTAAACAAGCCATTGAGAGAACCGGGTACCTATTATATCCCCGAGCTGCCTGACCTGGCGGCCGACGGCAAGGAACTGAAGGCAGGTGTGGTAGGTTGCGGCGGACGCGGTTCGGGTGCAGCTGTTAATTTCCTGAATGCTGCCAATGGCGTGACCATCGTGGCATTGGGCGATGTGTTTCAGGACCGCGTAGATGCGTTGGCCGACCGGCTGAAAACGGAGAAGAATATCGATATCCCGGCGGAGAAGCGCTTTGTGGGGCTGGATGCTTATCAGCAGGTGATCGACAGTGATATCGATGTGCTGATCGATTGTACTCCTCCCTTTTTTCGTGCCGAACACTTCAAATATGCGGTGGAGAAAAGCAAACATTGCTTTCTGGAGAAACCCATTTGTGTGGACGCAGTGGGGTACCGCACCATCGTGGCTGCCGCTAAACAGGCACAGGCCAAGAACCTGAGCGTGGTGACCGGCACACAGCGTCATCATCAGCGCAGTTATGTGGAATCGTATCAGCAGATCATGAACGGCGCCATCGGTGAGATTACCGGCGGAGCCGTTTACTGGAACCAGAACATGCTCTGGTATCGCGACCGTCAGCCGGGATGGAGCGATTTTGAATCTATGGTGCGCGACTGGGTCAACTGGAAATGGCTCTCGGGCGACCATATCGTGGAGCAGCATGTGCACAACATCGATGTCTTCACCTGGTTCTCCGGCCTGAAGCCGGTCAGCGCCGTCGGGTTTGGCTCCCGTCAGCGCCGCGTGACCGGCGATCAGTTTGACAACTTCAGCATCGACTTCACCATGGAGAATGGCATTCACCTGCACAGCATGTGCCGGCAGATAGACGGATGTGCCAACAACGTGAGCGAGTTCATCCAGGGTACCAGGGGCTCCTGGAGCAGCAACGGCGGACATGTGATCAAAGACCTGGCAGGCAACGTGATCTGGCAGTACGACGACGAGGCTGAAAAAACAAACTTCACCCAAACCGACCCCTATACGCTGGAGCATGTGAACCTGATCAACTGCATCCGCAGCAACAAACCCATCGAACTGGCCTCCGAGACCGCTGTCTCCAATATGGCGGCTATCATGGGACGCGAATCGGCATACACCGGTCAGGAAACTACCTGGGACACGATGACCGCTTCCCAGCTCAGTTATTTGCCGGCCGACTTGAATATCGGGAAGATGGATATGACGGGATTTACGGTGCCGTTACCCGGTACCGCAAAATAAAACCAATCAGGTATGACATTCGACAGAAGACAATTTATCAGGACCACCCTCGCCGGATCGGCTGCTCTTGCTGTGGCTGGGTGCGGTTCTTTTGCAGCTGCCAAACCGGAAGAGAAAAACCGTTCTGTCAAGGCCCGGCTGAATATCTCCTTTCAGGAGGGAATAGCCCCCGGGGAAACACTGAACGAAAAGCTCGACTTTATGGAAGAGCATGGGGTGGTGGGCTTTGAACCGCATGGACGAGCCTTGCTCGCGAGAAAGCAGGAGATGAAAGATGCCCTCAAAGGGCGTAACATCAAAGTCAGTGCCGTCTGTGCCGGCTTCGACGGGTTTATCCTCTCCACCGATCCGGCAGTGCGCAAGCAGTGTCGCGAAACCATGGCGCAACTGATCGTGGCAGCCGGTGAACTGGAATCGATCGGCGTGATCATCGTACCTGCTTTCAATAGTCAGGTGCCGGTGATGCCCCATACGCAGGAGACTCGCGACTTCCTCTGTGGGCAATTCGATGAGATGGGGACCTTTGCCCGGGAGCACGGCACCACCGTGATCTTCGAGCCGCTGAACCGCAGGGAGGCGTTTTATCTTCGTCAGGTGGGCGATGCCGCCTCCATCTGTCGCGATATCAACAACCCCGGTGTAAAATGTATGGGTGACTTCTGGCATATGACCTGGGAGGAGAACAACGATATGGCTGCTTTTCTTGCTGCCGGTGACTACCTGCAGCATGTGCATATGGCCAGTCGCAAGCGGCGCAGCATGCCGGGGGAGGATGGGGATGCCGACAACTATGTGAATGGTTTCAGGGGACTCAAGATGCTGGGCTACGATAAGTATGTGACTTTTGAATGCGGCTGCCAAGGCGACCGTATGGTGGTTGTGCCTGCAGCTCTGGAGCTGCTGCGCACCCAGTGGGACGAGGCCTGAACGGTTCTATAGCATGGACAGGCTCATCTGCGCATTCTCTTCTTACAAATTCTCTTTGGTGTTGATGCTGGTCTATGCACTGGGGCTGGCTGCGGCCACGCTGGTGGAAAAACAGATGGGGACAGAGGCTGCCAAAATGCTGATCTATTATTCTCCGCTGTTTCTCTTCCTGCAGCTGCTGCTGGTGGTGAATTTCCTCCTGCTGCTGAGCCGGTACCACTATCTGAAAAGAAAAAAATGGGCCCTCATGGTGATCCACGGTGCATTGATCGTCATCATGGCGGGTGCCCTCACGACTCATCTCTTCGGTAAAGAGGGGCAGGTGCACATCCGTGAGGGGGAGATCAGCGATGAGATGGTGATCCACTCTTCCCGGGGCACCCGCGTGGAGAAACTGCCCTTCCATCTGGAGCTGACCGATTTCCGGCTGCGCCGCTACCCCGGCTCACAGAGTCCCTCCTCCTTCGAGAGCTTGTTGCGGGTACATATCGACGGTGAGGTACGCGAAATGGAGGTGTGCATGAACAATGTCCTGGATCTGAAAGGGTACCGCTTTTTCCAGGCATCCTACGATCCGGATGAACAGGGTACCATCTTGTCGGTCAACAGGGATCCGGTCGGACGGGTCATCACCTACGGCGGGTATCTCCTGCTGGTAACCGGCTTGATCATGATGTTCCTGATGCGGCGTTCCCGCTTCCGCACATTGCTCAACGGACTCCACAAGTACAGGCAGGAGGCGGGGCTCATGGTCGTCCTCCTGCTGGCACCGATCTCCGCCTTCTCGAACCCTGCGGCGGGTGACCTCACGGTAGCAGCCCTGCAACAGCATACCGTGTCTGCAGCACATGCCGCCCGCTTTGGGACACTGCCGGTCCAATTCCGCGGGCGGATCATGCCGATGAACAGCTTTTCTTCCGGGATCCTGCGTAAGCTGCATCAAGAGACTTCCATCGGTGGTCTCAACGAGGACCAGTTTCTGCTTGGCCTGCTGGCCATGCCGCAGCTATGGATGGAGGTGCCGCTGATCGCCCTGCCCAACAGACAGATCAGCAGTCAGTATCGACTGCCGGAGGGGTATGCTGCCTATTCCCAATTCTTCGATCAGGGAGGGGGCTATCGCCTGCTGCCACAGCTGCAGCAGATCTACCACCGGCCGGCAGCGGAACGCACTGCTGCTGAGAAGGAGCTGATCAAACTCGATGAGCGGGTGAACATTGTGTACCAGCTGCTGCACCACAGCATGCCTGCCATTTTTCCCCATGTGGCAGATCCCGATCACACCTGGTTTGCACCGGGAGAGGATCTTGCCATTTTTGCGGATGATTCTCTCTTCGTGACCCATTCTTTCGACCATTACCTGGCGGCAGTAAGACATTCAGTGCAAAGTGGTGACTGGAGCGAGCCAGACCGGCTGTTGCAAGGGATGAAGACCTGGCAGATCCAACACGACACCGCCTCACTGATCCGGCCGGATAAGATGCAGGCGGAGATTCGTTATAACCGGATGCACCTGTTCAGCCACATCAGGGTGAGCTATTTTCTCTTGGGCGGCCTCCTGCTGCTGATCGCATTTTTGCGATTGATCCATGAAAGAAAATGGATGCGCGATATCGCGGTATTCCTGATTGCTGCCATTGCTGTTGTTTTTCTCTTCCACCTCTACGGCATGGGCTTGCGTGGGTATATTGCGGGACATGCACCTTGGAGCAATTCCTATGAGACCATGGTTTACATTGCATGGGTGACGGTGATGGCGGGGCTGATCTTCGGGCGTAAGAACCACCTCACCCTGGCACTCGCCACCCTCTTTGGCGGGGTGATCCTCTTTGTGTCCGGCCTCAACTGGATGGATCCGCAAATCAACACACTGGTGCCGGTATTGAAATCACCCTGGCTGATGTTGCATGTGGCGGTGATCGTGGCGGCTTACGGATTTTTCGGGATCAGTTTTCTGCTGGGGATCGTAAACCTCCTGCTGATGAGTTTCCATACAGCCGGAGAGCGACTGAGCTGCCGTATCAAAGAGCTGGGGATTATCAACAATCTGTCACTTTTGTCGGGGTTGGCACTGATGACCATTGGCACTTTTCTGGGTGCTGTCTGGGCCAACGAGTCGTGGGGAAGGTACTGGGGATGGGATCCCAAAGAAACCTGGGCGCTGATCACGGTGGTGGTCTACTCCTTTGTCACCCACCTTCATCTGGTGCGGCGATGGTACAGCGACTGGCTCTTTAACCTGCTCTCCGTGCTCGCTTTCTCTGCGGTGCTGATGACTTTTCTCGGGGTGAACTACTTTCTGAGCGGGATGCACTCTTACGGGCAAACGGATACCGATGCATCCCTGTTTGTCTGCATCGCGGCAGCCTTTGCGGCAATCGGAATACTGGGGGTTGTGTCGTACAGGAGAGCTGAAAGCCGGGAAACCTGTTTATGTGGAGAAGCCGATGGCGGCGCAGGATGAAAAACATCCAGCTCCCAGCTCATTCCATCTTTTTCTTTTTCCAGATCTGCCAGGAGTTGACCAGGTTCTGCCAGAGCACATACATTCCCGGCCCGAGAGAAGCAAGCGGATTCAGGTAGGTCTGCGTGAGCCAGATGGCCAATATTGTGTTCTTCTGTCCCAGTCCCTGGCCTCCGGCAATGGTACGACCGAATCGCCTGCCTATTTTTCGTCCGAAGTAAAACTGAGCCAGGCAGATCAGCAGTGAGACGGTGGCAATCAACACCTCCAGGCTATAGTTACCGTCATCCTGCAGCCGGACATAGCGGGTCACGTTACCGATCACCACGGTGAGGGAGGCAGCCCAGAGATAGAAAGAGACGATCTGTGCGGCAGAGATTTTTTGGTGCAGGGTCGGAGCGGTCTTACGGATGAATAAAGCCAGTAGAAAGGGAGCCACCAGAATGGGCATCACGCTGACGAGGATATGCCAGAAGGTGGAGACGAACGAAACGGTGTCGCTGCTTTCCCCCACCAGTGAGAGAAACAGTGGGGCAATAAAGGCTACGGAGAGGTTGCTGACGATGGAGTAGGCTGCGGTCACGGGGATGCTGCCCCCGAGCATGCCGGCGACCACCGGCGCCGAGGTCGCTGTGGCGGTCAGCACACAGATCATTGCTGCCTGCGCCAGCACCTCGCTGAAGGGGCGCAGCACCAGGTAGATCAAAGCGCTCCCCCCATATTGGATGGCCAGCAGGATATAATGGAAGCGGGAGAGCCGGATGTCGCTCCATCTGACGCGGCTGTAGGTGATGAAAAGCATCAGTGCCAGCATCCAGGGGATGGCCGGTGAGAGGAGGGAGAGCGGCTTGTGAAATACGATCCCCAGGGCCATTGCCACTGGGAGCAGGTATTTCTCGAGATACTTTTGCATATCAGTTGTAGTAGTTTCCCGGCGTGGAGGAGGTGTCGGACTGCCGCAACAGATCCTTGTGGCGGGTCTCGGTCATCCACTGCTTGCGGTCGAGCACCAGGTCGGTGATGAACCGTTCAATCTCCGGCAGATACTCCTTCATGGGAACCTCGGCCATCTCATGGCCCACACCCTCGATGCTGTAGAAGGTAAAGGGATAGCGTTCCTCCCGGAATCGCTTCACTAACTGCCGGCTGCCGAACATGCCCAGATGAAACAGACCGGTTTTGTTGTAAGGTACCAGCCGGTCGGCCGTGCCATGGAAGAACAGGGTGGGGGCGGGACGTTTGGTGTATGATGGCAGGCCTTCGGTACTGAAGATGCCGCCCGCAAAGGAGATCACACCGGCATAGCGGAACGCTGCGGGCAGCATTTCCGCGAGCGGATGGTTGTTCTGTTTCATATAGTCGGCTTGTAGCACGGTGATGGCTCCTGCGCTGGATCCACTGATGATACACCGCGACGGGTCAATGTACAGCTCATCCGCATGTTCCAGCAGATAGCCGGTGGCGGCATACAGATCCTCCACCGCCAGATGAATGGCATTCAGCAGCGGCTTGTAGTTCCGCAGGCCGGGTGCTTTCTCTCCCTTCATCCCCAGGCGGTAATCAATGGAGGCGACGGTAAATCCCTTGTCTGCAAAATAGTGGAAATAGGGGAGATAAATCCCGGCATCCCGTTGCCCATCCTTGAAGCCGCCGCCAAAGACAAAGATGAGACAGGGCTGTGGCAGGATTGAGGCGGAGTCACTCCGGTAGAGATCCATTTTCAGTTCCACTCCTTCTTTCACAGCGAACAGCCGGGTCTCTTTTTCTATGGTGCCGGCTGCCAGTGACAGCGACAGCAGCAGCGATGCAAAAACGATGGAAAGTCTCTTGTGCAACATTTTCATTCCTCAATAAAATCGGTCACCAGCTTCAGTATCTCCATCTTCGCCCGGTCGTAGTCGTCGTTGCAGACCGTCACGTCGAACCGGGGGGCGAAGCTCATCTCATACTCCGACTTGGCCAGCCTGTTTTCAATCACCTGCGGGGTGTCGGTCCCTCTCTTCTCGAGTCGTTCACGCAGCACCTCCACCGACGGAGGCATGATGAAGATGCTCAGGGCCTTTTTACCATATATCTTTTTGATATTGAGGCCGCCCACACAGTCCACGTCGAAGACCACATTCTTTCCTTCAGAAAGGATACGGTCTACTTCGCTTTTGAGTGTTCCGTAAAACTTATCGCGATAAACCTCTTCGTACTCAAGAAACTCGTTGTTGGCAATGCGTGCACGAAAGGCTGCCGGTGAGAGGAAGTGATACTCTACACCATCTCTCTCTTCCCCGCGGGGCATACGGCTGGTAGCTGAGATCGAAAATTGAAGATTCAGTCCCTGTGACAACAGGAAACGTACCAGCGTCGATTTGCCGGCTCCGGAGGGAGCAGAGAAAATGATCAGTTTAGCCATCGTTGGGATAGAAATTTTGCAACAGCACCACCCACAAGTGTTTGTGTCTGTTATAATATGTTTAATATCTGTTCTTTGATCTGTTCCAGCTCATCTTTCATCTGCACCACAATGCGTTGCATATCCGACTGATTCGATTTGGAGCCGAGGGTGTTGACCTCGCGGCCGATCTCCTGGGCAATGAATCCCAGTTTCTTCCCCTGTGAAGCGTTGTCGTTGAGCGTCTCCGTAAAGTAATCCAGATGATGGGCCAGACGGGTCTTCTCTTCGTTTACATCGAGCTTCTCCAGGTAGTAAATCATCTCCTGTTCCAAACGGTTGTGATCGATCTCTACTCCCTCCAGGTTGCCCAGCGCTTCGTAGATACGGCATTTGATCTTTTCCGTCCGCTCCGCTTCAAAGGGATCTATCGTTGCCAGCAACGATCGGATCGTCTCAATCTTGTCGGACAGCACCTTCTGTAACATCTCCCCTTCCTGTTTGCGAAAGGTGATCACCCCCTCAACCGCCTCTTCTATGGATTTTTCGATGACTTGCCACTCTTCCTCGTTGAGCTCTTCGTTCTCCTGTTTCATCACATCCGGCAGACGCAGCAAGACCGTGAACCAGTCGGCCGGTACAGGGATATTCATTTCGGCTGCCAGGCCGGTGAGTTGTTGGTGGTACTGACGGAGTACCTGGGAGTCGATTAGCGACGATACATCCCTGGAAATCACATCCACATTCATCGTCAGATCTACTTTGCCCCGCTCGAGACGGCGGGAGAGCATATTGCGCAGTACGAGTTCCTTTTCCCGGTAGATGGAGGGAATCCGTGCGGAGAGATCAAACTGCTTGCTGTTTAAAGACCTTATTTCAACCGTGACTCTTTTATTCTGCAATTCGGCAATCGCTTTGCCATACCCTGTCATTGAATGTGTCATTGTTTCTCTTTTCCACAAAGGTAGCAATTTTTGAAAAAAGATCACGCCGGCTGTCAGGCATTTTCTTTCCGTGATGCATTTTGTTCCTTTTCTTTTGCCATACGATCTTCCTTGTCACGCGTATCGGCGAGGATCAACAGTTTCCGCGTCTCGACAAAATTAGAGAACAGAAGAAAGATACAGGCTGCAGCGGCAAGATACTGGAGCGAGCCCGGCACGAAAACTTCAAATGTGATGATGCCTGCCAGCAGAAGTCTCACTTCGGTAGGGCCGAAGATCCCGGAGTCAATGGAATATTGCCCCCCGATCTTGTATCTTAGCTGGGCGGTGATCATCTCCCATCCGTAGAACACGACGAACATAAAACCGGCATATTTCCACACTCCCGGCGCATAGATGGTGAATCCCAAGCCGATCAGGATGGTGCCGATCCAGTCGACCGTCACGTCGAGCGAAAATCCGTACCATTTGCGGGGGGACCTGCGGTAGTAGGCCAGTCGTCCGTCGAGGGAGTCGCCGAACCAGTTGATGATGAACCCGATAATGGAGATTAACAGCCAGTAGCGGCTCAGGTAGGCGCCCATCACAAAACTGGCGGCCACCATCAGGTTGCCGAATGATCCGATGGCGGTAAGCCCGTCGGAAGAGATCCAGGAGGGTATTTTTTGTACTAAGTAGGCAATGGATTTTTGTTCCCCTGCACGGAGGATATTGGTCCGTTGGCGATCGGTGGCGATGAGTCTGAGCGACTTGGCCATGTTCTTTTTTGTTGTATTCATCTCCGTCTCTTTTGAATGATTCTTGTATCCTGTCACAAATGTAGCCATAAAATTTCATGTTACGAATATGTTTCAAAAAAAATGGTGCGGCGTGTGGTTGTCTCCATAAAAAAGCCGTCTTCCGAAGAAGACGGCCTGTTATCTGAAATGACTATGACAGGGTCAATTGTTGCTGTTCTCTCCCTCGTCGGTGGGCACGATCAGTTTGTAACCCTTTCCGTGGATGTTGATGATCTCAATGTTGGGCTCCGGTTTGAGTAACTTGCGCAGCTTGGTGATATAGACATCCATGCTGCGTGCATTGAAGTAGGTGTCCTCTTCCCAGATCTGTTTCAAGGCATGATTGCGTTCCAGGATATCGTTTGCGTGGGCGCAGAGGAGGGAAAGCAGCTCTGATTCTTTGGTGGTGAGTTTCGTCTGTGCATCCCCGATGGAAAGGATCTGCTTTTGCGTGTCGAAGGTCATCGTGCCGAAGTTGTACACCTGTTGTTCCTTACTCTTTTTCCCTTTCACCCGTCGGATAATGGCCTCGATACGGAGTACCAGCTCTTCCATGCTGAAGGGCTTGGTGATGTAATCATCGGCTCCTGCCTTAAATCCTTCCAGCACATCTTCCTTCATGTTCTTGGCGGTGAGGAAGATAACCGGTATCTCGGTGTTAATGGTTCTGATCTCTTTGACCAGGGTGACACCATCTTTCTTGGGCATCATCACGTCTACGATGCAAAGATCATACTTGGTCTTCACAAATCCCTTGAAACCGGCTTCCCCATCGGGGAACAGATCGGTATCAAAACCTTTTGCCTGAAGATACTCCCTGAGCAGCATGCCCAGATTCTCGTCATCTTCACATAAAAAAATCTTTAATTTCTCTTCCATATCATTTTTCTGTTATTACGGGTAAACTGATTATAAACTTGGTCCCTTTCCCTAATTCGCTTTCGGCACGGATGGTGCCGTTCATATCGGTCACGATTTTCTTCACGTACGCCAGCCCCAGCCCGAAGCCTTTCACATCGTGTCGGTTGCCGGTCGGTACGCGGTAAAAACGCTCAAATACTTTCTTCGCATCTTCCTTCCTCATTCCGATACCGTTGTCTTCAATGGAGATGATCAGTTTGTTTCCGTCGTTGCGGGTACGGATCATCAATTCCGGCGGAATCTCCTTTTTTTTGTACTTCAATGCATTGTCCAGAATATTGAACAGTACGTTGGTGAAGTGCATCTCATCCACCCTGATCGTCGAGTTCTCTGCCTGCAGGTCCACATCGAGGGTGCCCTCCAGTTTCTCCACCTTCAGGACATGGGTGTTGGCCACGCTGACCACTAAGTCGTTTGCATCCATCTCCTTCATTTTCAGAGTGGTCTTCTGCTTGTCGAAGAGGGACATCTGCAGCACCTTCTCTACCTGGAAGCTCAGTCGTTTGGTTTCATCGTGGATCACGCCGGTTACATGCCGGAATACCTCGGGCGATTTCAGGATCGACTCGTCCTTCAGCATCTGCGATGCCAGTGAGATCGTGGAGACGGGCGTCTTCAGCTCATGCGTCATATTATTGATGAAATCATTTTTCATTTCAGACAAACGCTTTTGTCTGAAGAGGGAGACCACCGTGAATATAAACGTGATCAGCAGGATGAGGGTGAAGATCAGTGACGGGATGAAAAAGTTGAGTTCACTGTACACATAGTTTCTTTTGGTGGGGAAGTAAACCCTCAGTTGGTTCAACTTCGCCGGCGGATCGTTGGGAAACAGGATCTGGGTGTAGATGGCGTCTCTCTGTTTCGTGGAGAATCCGGGAGAAGAATAGACCACCTGATTGTTGAAGTTCACCACCTGAAAACTGAAAGGTTCATTCAATCCGTTATAGGAGAGTTCGTAATGGATATACTGCTCCACCTTGTTGAAATCGATACGCTCCTCGATTGGTTCATTGCTGGCCCTGTTCAGGATCTTGAAGATCACTTCGTAGAGCAGGGATCGTTCGTGCAGATAGCGTTTCGAAAGCGACTGTTGCATGTCGTACTGCGTCTTTGAGATCGTGCTGGCACCCTGATTGGGTGAGAGGAAGCTCTTTTCATGCGAATGGTCCGGCATGATGGATTGCTCCGTGACGTTCATCTCTATTCTCGTTTTGCTTCCGTCGGGATGGATGAGGGATGTGGTTGTCTGCTCTCTGATGATGTTCTGCGAACCCTGAGGCTGATTGTACTGAGAATATCTGTTTTCCGATTCAATCATATCCTGTTCCAGATAATCGCTTGTCTGATCCAGCTCCAGATCCTTCATTACGTTATAGAGGCTTCGGTTCACCTGCTCATTGAACTGCTGCGTGCGAATGGAAAGGCTGGTCTTCATATACCTGACCTGTAGGAACAGCAGTGCGAAGAATGCCGTGAACATCACAACGGCAAGCAACCAGATAGTTGATTTTTTCATACGCTCTTTTACTTACCTCCGTTTTAGTGATAACTGCTTTTTTATTTCAAAGATCATCTTTTTTTACTTATTAATTTAACAAATAAACCACTTTTTTGTTTAACATATCCTCTTAAAATTAAAAAAATCCGAAAAATAAGGCGATCACAACATTAATTAAGAGAAAC
>JAQVWR010000006.1:23297-66799 GCA_028709605.1 Proteiniphilum sp. | reverse complement strand
ACAGGATCAACGGTCTCACCCTGTCGCAGTACCGCGAGGAGGGTGAGGAGTACAACATCCGTGTGCGCTATGAGGAACAATACCGCCAGTCGATTGAGGATATCGAGAATATACTGATATACAACTCAATGGGCGTCGGTGTCCGTGTCAGAGACCTGGGAGCGGTGGTGGAGACATCTACTCTTCCACAGGTGGACCGAAAGGACCGCCAGCGCATCGTCTCCGTCACGGGCAGCATCTATGGTCGCGCACTGAGTGAGGTGGTGACCGATGTAAGCAGCCTGCTGGCTGAGTATGATATTCCTGCCGGGGTTCAGATTGAGATCGGTGGCTCCATGGAGGATCAGCAGGAGTCGTTCTCCCAGCTGGGGCTGTTGCTGATGATCGTCTCGCTGCTGGTATACATTGTGCTGGCATCGCAGTTCGAGTCTCTCACCTATCCCTTTATGATCATTCTGACCGTACCATTCGCCTTCACGGGATCGATCCTGTTGTTGGCGCTTACCGGTGAACCGCTCGGTATCATGGGCTTCGTGGGGCTGATCATGCTGGTGGGGATGGTGGTGAAGAACGCCATCGTGCTGATCGACTATATTAATCTGAACCGGGAACGGGGCATGTCGATCATCACCGCCGTGGTACACGGGGGACGCTCACGTTTGCGGCCGGTGCTGATGACCACGCTCACCACCATCCTGGGGATGGTGCCGCTGGCCATCGGAACGGGACAGGGTTCGGAGATGTGGAAGTCGCTGGGTATCTCTATCATTGGCGGAATGACCTTCTCCACCATTATCACCTTGCTGCTCATCCCGGCACTCTATTCCATGATGGCCGGATACGGTGTGCACAGAAAACGACGCAAACATCGTGAGGTGTTGGCGAACAGGCAAGTGAAATAATTCATGATAAATTGACGATATGAAAGCAGTTATGATTATGTTGGACCAGGCACACTACGATCAGATCGTGGAGCAACTGGACAAGCTCAATATACGTGGGTTCACCGCCTGGAAAGAGGTGTACGGCAAGGGAAGCAGTGACGGTGTTCCCCACTACGGTACCCATGCATGGCCGTCGGTGAACAATGCCATCCTCACCGTGGTGGAGGATGACCAGGTAGAGGGGTTGCTCAACTACCTCAGAAAACTGGACAATGATTCGGCCAACCTGGGCCTGCGGGCGTTTGTCTGGAACATTGAAGATGGAATCTGACCCATGAAGATATAGATTGGCAGATTCATGTATCTTTGTAAAAAATAAGTATGGCAATGATGATACTTGAACATTTACCCGAAGAGAATTCCGGCCGATCAAATCCCGGAATCACCCGTCGGGAGGCTTTTGCGCTGCTGGAAAAGTACAACAAAGAGCCGTTTCATATTCAGCACGCTGAGACGGTAGAGGCAGTGATGCGTTATTTTGCCGGTAAACTGGGATATGCTGATGAGGCCGATTTTTGGGGCTTGGTAGGGCTGTTGCACGATTTGGATTTCGAGCAGTTCCCCGAGGAGCATTGCATAAAAGTCCGGGAGATATTTGATGCCGAAGGCATAAATCCTGAAATAAAACGGGCAGTGGTTTCTCACGCTTACGGGATTATGCAACAGGATGTGAAGCCGGAACATCAGATGGAGAAAGTTCTTTACGCTACCGATGAATTAACCGGCCTGATTGGTGCGGTGATTTTGATGCGTCCTGGCAAAAGCACGCTCGATTTGACGGTACAGTCGTTGAAAAAGAAGTTCAAGGACAAGAAATTCGCTGCCGGCTGTTCACGTGATGTTATACGAGAAGGAGCAGATCTCCTCGGCTGGGAACTTGATTACCTGATGGAGCAGACCATCAGGGCAATGCAGGAGAAAGAGAGAGCGGAGTAGTTGTAGAGAAAAAATAAATGTAACATGGCAATTATCAAGAGCATACTCGACACGGATCTGTACAAGTTTACCACCAGTTATGCCTATTCGAAACTCTTTCCCCGTGCCTGCGGCGAGTTTGAATTCGTGGACCGGAGCAATGGTGATTACCCGGAGGGGTTCGACCTTCTGCTGCGACAGGAGCTGGAACAGATGGCACTGCTCTCGCTCACTCGTGAGGAGGAGCTGTTTGTCAGGAAACAGATGCCTTACCTGCCTCCTGTCTATATCGATTTCCTGAAAGGGTTTCACTTCGATCCTTCTGAGGTGGAGATCACCATGGAGGGGAGCAAGCTGCGTGTCAAGGCCAGCGGGCTGCTTTACCGGGTGACCCTCTGGGAGACCCCTGTCCTGGCCACCGTTTCGGAACTCTGGTTCCGGGAGCGTGGAGAGTATCCCGACTTGCAATATATGCAGCAGGCAGCCATCGAGAAGGCGGTACGGATGAAGGAGCACGGCATTATCTTCTCCCTCTTCGGCATGCGGCGCCGATTCAGTTTCGACGTGGAGGATCAGGTGACGGGGATCCTGAAGCGGTATGCCGGTGGAAGCCTTTTTGGTACCAGTAATGTTTATCTTGCCTCTAAGCACGGGCTCAACGTGTCAGGTACCCATCCGCATGAGTGGGTACAGTTTCACGGCTCCATTTACGGCTACAAGATGGCTAACTATATGTCGATGGAGGACTGGATCAATGTTTTCGACGGAGATTTGGGTACGGTACTGACAGATACCTATACCACCGATGTGTTCCTGCGCAACTTCAGTAAGAAGCATGCGGCCCTATTCACCAGCCTGCGGCATGACAGCGGTGATCCCTTTCTGTTTGTGGACAAGGTGATCCGCCGCTACGAGGAGCTGCGGGTGAATCCCCGGCTTAAGTACCTGGTCTTCTCCGACAGCCTGAACGTGGAGAAAGCGATTCAGATCAGGAATTATTGCGGCGACCGGATCGGCGTCACTTTTGGAATCGGCACTAACCTGACCAACGATGTAGGTAACAACATTAAGGGGATGAATATTGTGATGAAGCTGTTTCGTTGCAGGATGACTGACAAAGAGCAGTGGCAGGAGTGTGTGAAGCTCTCCGACGCAGAGGGGAAACATACCGGCAATGAACGGGAGATCCGCTTGGTACAGGAGACCTTGGGGCTCTGATCCGTCTGGGTAAGTTGATTGTTGACAGCTTATTCCTTTCATGAACAGCTGATGCGGGAGAGATGGCCATCTCCGATAAAGACAGTATCGATGATCTCTTTCGCCGTCTCTCTTTTGGTTTGTAACTCGAACGATTGTTTCTCGCCGTTGCGAGAGAGGATCGTTACCTTGTTGGTGTCGTGCCCGAAGCCGGCTCCCTTGTCGCGCAGGGAGTTAAGCACGATGAAGTCAAGCTTTTTCTTCTCCATCTTCCGGAGGGCATTTGGCTCTTCGTCGTCCGTTTCGAGGGCAAAACCGATCAGCAGCTGGTCGGCTCTTTTCATGGCTCCCAGTGCTGCGGCGATATCGGGATTGGGGGTGAGGGTGAGGGTGATGCCTTCCCCTTCGGTGCGTTTGATCTTGTGCTCCGCTACTGTTTCCGGGCGGTAGTCGGCGACGGCAGCCGACAGAATCGCTGCATTCATACCGGGAAAGGCCTGCAGGGCTGCTGCATGCATCTCCCGTGCCGATTCCACGTTCACCCTGCGGATCCGGGGGTGCGAGAGGGAAAGCGATGAAGGTCCCGTAATCAGCAACACTTCGGCACCGCGTGCGGCGCACTCCTCTGCCAAGGCAAAACCCATCTTGCCGGAGGAGAAGTTTCCGATGAAACGGACCGGGTCGATCCGTTCATAGGTGGGGCCGGCGGTGATCAGGATTTTTATTTTGTCCAGTTCTGTTCCCTGTGTGAAGAACTTTTCCAGGATGGCTGCGATCTTCTCCGGCTCTTCCATGCGCCCTTTCCCTTCAAGGTGGCTGGCCAGCTCCCCTTCAGCCGGCTCGATGATCTGTACACCATCCTTTCGCAGGATCTCCAGGTTCCGTTGCGTGGTGACATGGCGGAACATATCGAGATCCATTGCGGGAGCTGCGAAGACCGGTGCCTTCATCGATAGATAAGTGGTGATCAGCATGTTGTCGGCAATACCGTGGGCCATCTTGCCCAGCGTGGAGGCGGTGGCCGGTGCCACGATCATCAGATCGGCCCAGAGGCCCAGATCCACATGACTGTGCCAGGTGCCGTCGCCGGAAGCAAAGAACTCGCTGATCACCGGTTTGCCGGAGAGTGCGGAGAGCGTGACCGGCGTGATAAACTCCTTTCCGGCCGGCGTGATCACAATCTGTACTTCGGCTCCTTTTTTAATGAGCAGCCGGGTGAGGAGGGCCGATTTATAGGCAGCGATACTACCGGTCACTCCCAATACGATATGTTTTCCTTTTAACGACATACATAATGGTTTGTGATCACAAATATAGCGGTTTTTTCCGATTTACACACGATGGTCGTAGAAAGGAAGAGCGGGTTAAATAAGATTAAAAACTTAAAAATAATTGGTACTATGCATTGCATAATACTTTGTGTTGATTAATTTTGTACCGAAGAGATGGTAGGAATTCTGGTCTGCACAGGAATGAATTAAGGGATTTGGGTATGAATATTGAGAATACACAGAGTCAAATGCGAAAGGGAGTGTTGGAGTATTGCATTCTTTCCATCATCAAAAGAGGGGAAGCCTATCCGGGCGACATGATTGATGAGATGAGGAGTGCGGGTCTGCAGTTGCTGGAGGGGACGCTCTATCCCTTGCTAAATCGGTTAAAGAATGCAGAGATCCTGACCTATCGCTGGGTGGAGAGTACCTCGGGACCTCCCCGCAAATATTTTCGTCTCACCGAGAAGGGAGAGGTTTTTCATGCGTTGCTGGCCACCACCTGGAACGAGCTTGCATCAGGCGTAGAGACGGTGACGTACAAGCATACACGAGAACAATGACATGAATAACAACACCATATGAAGAAAGTAATCAACATCAATTTTCAGGGACAAGTGATCGCTATCGAGGAGACCGCCTACGAGATGCTGAAGCAGTATATTGAGAGTCTGACCCGCTTTTTTGCACGTGAAGAGGGGGGAGAGGAGATTGTCAACGACATTGAGTGCCGTATTGCCGAGTTGTTCGGCAATCGTCTGAAGCATGGGATCAACTGCATTACCGATGAGGATGTGAAGGCGATTATTTCCAATATCGGCCGACCGGCCGATTTTGATGCCGATTATGAAGAGCCTGATCAGTCGGCAGGTGAGAAGGTTTTTGTCGCCAATGAAAGTGGAAAGACAGCAGCTACCGGCGAAGAGGCGCGTCGCTCGCTATACCGCAATGCCGGTGACCGTATCCTGGGGGGTGTCTGCAGCGGCCTGGCTCACTATTTCAAGACCGATCCGGTATGGTTTCGGATGATTTTTGTGCTGTTCTTCGGTTTGCTCTTCTGGGTCTATATCGTCCTGTGGATCGTGTTAAAACAGAAAGTGCTGGAATCAAACGTCGCCAAACGGCTCTACCGCAATCCCAATGATCGTTTCCTTGGCGGTGTCTGCGGCGGAATCGCTGCCTATTTCAAAATCGACAGCTGGATCCCCCGTATGATCTTCCTGTTGCCTCTGTTGCTGAATCTGATCGGAATGGTCTCCTTTTTTCCGCTGAATTACCTGTTCGATAATGTGGATTTCAGCTGGAACATCAATATGGGTGTGGTGGTGGTTTATCTAGTCTTCTGGATCATCATACCCGAAGCGAAAACCGTCAGGCAGAAGCTGGAGATGATGGGGGAGGAGGAGTATATCCGCTCCATCCGGGAAACGGTGAGCGACAATGTGGCGACTGCCCGTAGTCGCGGCGAAAGTGAGAGCTCTTCACCGTCCGGTACTGCTTCTATTGCTTCCGATGTGAAAGAGAGAGCGGAACAGGTTTCTATGGAAGAGATGCCTCCCCTGCCGCCCTCCGTCGCTGACGAGCCATCGGTATCCTCGGCATCCGCAAACAGGCCTCCCGCTCCGTCTCCCTCGGAACGCTCCGGTTGTCTGAACGGGCTGATCCTGCTGCTAAAAATCATCTTTTTCTCTGTTGTAGGGATCTTTGTCCTGATCCTGGCAGGCCTGTTTATCGGAATGCTGTTTGCCGGGACGCAGCTGATGCCCCTTAAGTCACTTTTTATCGACCCGGGACAGGAGACCGCGTTGCTGATCATCTCTCTCTTGCTGCTGCTCGGCGTGCCGATGCTTTCCATCCTGATCTGGATCGTGCGGCGGGTGATGAAGGCCAAATCACGGCCACTGATTGGTGTCGTCTCTGCGCTTCTCTGGTTGGGTGGTCTGATCACAGCCGGTATCCTGGCTGCACAGGTAGTCGACAAGTTTAGTGAGGAGAGCAGCCGTGAACAGACCATGGTGCTGACATCTGTCCCCGGCAAGCGTCTGTATGTAGATATGCTGCCCTACAACGATGATTACTCAGAGTTCCGCATCGGTTTCGGGATCGGATCGGATATTGACGACCTGCCTTTTACCAATGTTAATGAGGACTCGCTGCTTTTCCGGAATATTCATCTGCATATCCGCAACAGCACCGATTCTCTGTTCCATGTGCGCACGCTTGCTGCCAGCAGTTGTCGGGAGCTGCGGGGGGCGAAGGCCGACCTGGAGGAGTTCCGTTATGAGATCATTCAGCAGGATTCGGTGCTCTATCTGCCTGAGTTCCTGTCGGTGCCGGTGCAACAGGGTTTCCGCAACCAGAGCATCACAGTGGAGATCTCCGTGCCGGCCGGTAAAACGGTCGAGGTGAGCGATGTGCTCAATCATTACCGGAGCAATGAACCGCCCTCTGTCGTTCGCAAGCGGATCAGGAGCTATAACCGTACCTACTTCACGGTGGAACCGAACCGGATCGATCAGGAATCAGCATTCGTTAGCGATTGTTTCAATGGCACAAGAATGCAGCGGAAAGAAAAATAAAAAGCGAAATAATTGTTCCCTTTTCAAAAATACTTGTATCTTTGCATCCGCGAATCGGGAAGAACGTACATGCATCCCATCCCATTTGCGGCAGGCAGCGGCCTGACAGAACACATTAATGATTGAAGCGCCCGGATGGCGGAATTGGTAGACGCGCTAGTTTCAGGGACTAGTGTTGGTTACAACGTGCAGGTTCGAGTCCTGTTCCGGGCACTTTAAACGCGCAGGTGGTGAAATTGGTATACACGCTACTTTGAGGGGGTAGTGCCGGTTACGGCGTGTGAGTTCGAGTCTCATCCTGCGTACTTTTATCTCTTCTTCTTCTAATTATTCTTATTCACGCCATCTTTCCGTTTTTTTTATCCCATCCTGTTTGCGGGTGTGGCTGTTTTGCCGGTCACTACCATTCCCTTTCACGGTGATCTCCCGGGTGGGCGAATCTGACTCAGGTCTTGATTTTTGCCCTTTAACGGGTGGCTGGCGTGATAAAAATCCGTAACTTCGTACGAGAAAAATCAACAGACAGAACCGAATGAAAATCCTGACATCGGAACAAATCCGCCGGATTGATGCGGAAACCATCGCGCGGGAAGGAATTCCATCGCGGGCATTGATGAAGCGGGCTGCCACCGCCTTTTTTAACCACTTTGTGATGCGCTATCCACGAAAGGATACTACCGTACTCCTATTGGCAGGGATGGGGAACAATGGCGGGGACGCGCTGGTGACGGCACGGTTGCTGCACCGCTCGGGCTATGGTGTAAAGGTGTGGATGGTGGAACAGAAGGGTGCCTGCTCGGAAGATTGTGCACACCAGCTGCGACGCGTGAAAGCAGAGAATATTGCATGCGGCAGAATCAGGACAGAACAGGATATCCCTGCTGCGGAGGCATTCGATGTGATTATTGATGGCATCTTCGGTACGGGGCTCTCCCGTGAGGTGAGCGGCGTGACTGCGAAAGTGATTGAAGCAATCAACGAGAGTGGCAGGCCGGTGTTCAGCATTGACGTACCGAGCGGTCTCTTCCTGGATCGAAAGACATCTCTTGCGGTGCGGGCAACGGAGACGGTCACCTTTCAGATCCCGAAGCTGGCACTGTTTCTTCCTGAAAATAGCGGCTATACGGGTATCCTGTCTATCGTGCCGATCGGACTGCGTGAAGATGCCATTGCGGAAGCGGAGAGCCGTCTGTTTTATACGGAACCTGTGCAGATACGTGATTTGCTGAAGCCCCTCCGCAAGTTTGCCCATAAAGGTACGGAAGGCCATGCCCTGCTTATCGGCGGCAGCCTCGGCAAGTGTGGATCGGTATGCCTGGCATCCAGAGCGGCACTGAAAACAGGCTGTGGACTGGTCACAACCTTTCTGCCGAAATGCGGGATGGGGGTGATCCAGTCCTGTCTTCCCGAAGCGATGGCGATAGAGGACCCGCACCCTGAGCATATTACCGATATTTCATACCGCCTGCAACCGGATGCAATCGGCATCGGAACCGGTATGGGACAGCATGCTGATACAGAGCAGGCGTTCCGACGGTTTCTGGATCGTTGTCACAGCCCGCTGGTGATCGACGCCGACGGAATAAATATCCTGGCAAAACATCCCGAGTGGCTCCCGCTGCTGCCACCCAAAACCATCGTGACGCCCCATCCGAAGGAGCTCTCCAGGCTGGTTGGCGAATGGCACGACGATTATGAAAAAATTGAGAAGACATGGCTCTTTGCAAAAAAATACGACCTGATCGTGGTGGTGAAAGGTGCCTATTCGCTGGTGATGGATGCGGAAGAGCTGCATGTGAACAGCAGCGGAACGCCGGCACTGGCTACTGCCGGCAGCGGTGATGTGCTGACCGGCATGATCACCAGCCTGCTGGCGCAGGGATACAGCGCGCTGGAGGCCGCAAGGGTAGGGGTCTACCTGCACGGACTAACGGCCGACCTGACCCGTGACACGATCCACCCCCGTAGTTTTCTGGCGGGTGACATCATCAGCCATATCGGGCAAGCTTATCATGCACTGGAAAAAAAGCGATAAACAATTTGCAAATGATCATTTTATTGTGTAATTTTGCACCTCATTTTGCCAATAGGCCAAAGAAGAAGTCGCGGTGAGCGGCTCGCCTCAGGCGTGTAACGTCAAGTTATTACTCATATGTACGTCATTGTAGACATTCAGGGCCAGCAATTTAAAGTAGAGCAGGACCAGAAATTATTTGTTCATCGAATCAACGCCGATCAGGGCGCAGAGGTGGAGTTTGAAAAAGTGATGCTCGTGGACAACGACGGAGCGGTCACCGTAGGTGCTCCCGTAGTGGAAGGAGCCAAGGTTGTGGTAGAAGTTCTTTCGCATGTAAAAGGAGACAAAGTGCTCGTTTTCAAGAAGAAGAGAAGAAAAGGGTACAGAAGGCTGAACGGTCACCGTCAGCAGTTTTCTGAAGTTAGGGTGAAATCGATTATTGCTTAATCAGTTAAAATCAGAAGAAAATGGCACATAAAAAAGGTGTAGGTAGTTCAAAGAACGGCCGTGAATCGGAAAGTAAACGATTGGGCGTCAAGATATTCGGAGGGGAAATTGCCAAAGCAGGCAACATCCTCGTGCGTCAACGGGGTACCGTTCACCATCCGGGAGAGAATGTAGGTATCGGTAAAGATCATACTCTCTTCGCATTGACCGATGGTGTGGTGGTGTTCCGCAAGAAAAGGAACAACCGTTCATTCGTGTCGGTACAGCCCCGGACAGAGGCAGAAGCTTAAATGGCCGAGACCTTTCCGGTGGATGGAGACAAACCATAAAATGATTATTAATGGATAAGGACAACCTGCTTGGTCAAGCAGGTTGTTTTTTTTCGTGACAGGATGAAACTCTCCCAAACACAGCAAGCGTTTATACGAGCCCACGAGAAGGAAGTGGTGCATGATCTGGCACTTCGCTATTCGGGGGAGGATATGCCGTTTCTCCTGGCTCAGATTGCCGGGCGGCAGAAGGCAGAGAAGAAGATGCCCTTCTGGCATCACCACCCGAAGCTGGTCTATCCGGTGCATTTGTCGCTCGAGCAGGCTTCCTCGGAGGTGACGGCGAGGTATAAGGCAACGCTGATTTCTCCCGGAGGAGCTCTTTTGGTCGACCTGACAGGCGGGTTGGGAGTCGATTTCTCTATTTTGGCACCGCACTTTGAGCGCGCGGTCTATGTGGAGCGGGATGAGACGCTCTGCCGGCTGGCAGCCCACAATTTTGCTGAACTGGGGCTGGGGCATGCAGAGATCCGTCACATGGAAAGCGAAGCTTTCCTGCCGCAACTCGAGCAAGCCGATCTGATCTATCTCGATCCGGCACGCAGGGATCAGGAGGGGAGGAGGGTGTTCCGGATCGAAGAGTGTTCGCCCGATCTGTCACAGCTCGCCGGGGTGTTGACCGGCAAGGCACAGCGGGTGATGATCAAATATTCGCCCATGCTCGACATCTCCCTGGCGGTGCAAACACTCGGGTCTGTCAGTGAGGTACAGGTCGTCTCTGTGGAGAATGAATGCCGGGAACTGCTGTTCCTGCTTACGAAAGAAGCCGGTGAACCGCTGTTCCATGCGGTGAACCTGAAAAGGAACGGGGAACGGGAGCACCTCTCCTTTACCTGGGAGGAGGAGGGCCGGGAAGCAGCATACAGCCTCACCCCCGGCCGCTATCTGTATGAACCCAATGCGTCGATCCTGAAAGCAGGGGCTTTTAATACAGTGGCGAACAGGTATGCAGTGGAAAAACTGCACAGCAACAGTCATCTTTACACCTCCGATCGGCTCGTGTGTGATTTTCCGGGACGCATTTTTACCATCGATGAGCTGTTGATACCGAACAGGAAAAATATCCGCCAGTTTCTCTCGGGAACGAAAAAAGCGAACATCGCTGTCCGCAATTTTCCTATGTCTGTCGCCGAAATCCGTAAAAAAACGGGATTGGAAGAGGGGGGAGAGACCTACCTGTTTGCCACTACACTGGCCGACGGACGGAAAGTGTGGATCATTGGCGGAAAAGCTTGAAAAAGCACTCAGCAATCGATAAATCGTCGAATGTGCTCATCCTGTAACTTTTCATTGCCAATTATCCTGTCACTTATGTCTTCCCTTCAATACTTCTTCTATATCCTCCAGTTTCAGATTCTTTGTCTTTAGGAGGATCAGGAAATGGTAGAGCAGATCTGCCGCTTCGTTTTTAAATAAGTCAATATGATCGTCCTTTGACTCGATCACCAACTCCACAGCCTCTTCACCCACCTTCTGTGCCACTTTGTTGACGCCGCGGCTGAAGAGGCGGGAGGTGTAGGATCCTTCCGGATGTTCGGTGATGCGTTGTTCGATCACCTTCTCCAGCTCATAGACAAATCCTTTGGCTGTCTCTTCCCTGAAGCAGGAAGTGCTGCCGGTGTGGCAGGTGGGCCCCTGCGGGAATGCTTTGATCAGCAGCGTATCATCGTCGCAATCGCTGAGGATCTCTTCCACCATCAGGTAGTTGCCGGAGCTCTCTCCCTTGGTCCAGAGGCGCTGTTTGCTCCGGCTGAAGAAGGTCACCCTGCCTTCACTCTTTGTCTTCTCCAGTGCTTCTTCGTTCATATATCCCAGCATCAGTACCTGCAACGTGCCGGCATGCTGGATAATCACCGGCACCAGTCCTTGGTCTTTTTGAAAATTGATCTTCATGTCGATCTGTTTTTTGATTGATTTGGTTTTGCTGGTAACCCTTCGTTGCTTAACGAACAGGTATCTCTTTGCTTTTTAAAAATTCTTTCAGTGTGGGGATGGCGATCTCGCCGAAATGGAAGATGCTGGCGGCCAGCGCGGCACTCGCCTTGGTCTGTGCGAATACCTCCGCAAAATGCTCCAGGCTGCCGGCGCCACCCGACGCGATCACCGGGATGGAGACCGCCTCGCTGACGGCTTGCGTGATCTCCAGGGCAAAGCCGTTCCGGGTGCCGTCGTGGTTCATCGAGGTGAGCAGGATCTCGCCTGCACCGCGCCGCGCTCCTTCCTGTGCCCAGTCGACCGTGCGCAGGGGGGTAGGGGTCCTCCCCCCCTGCACATAGACCATCCACTCGCCGTTCGCCTCCTGTTTTGTGTCGATGGCCAGTACCACGCACTGATTGCCGAACTGTTCCGCGATCTCGGTGAGCAGCGCCGGCTGCTCTACCGCGGATGAGTTGAGGCTCACCTTGTCAGCTCCGGCCCGGATGATCGCCTGCGCATCTTCGAGCGTGCGGATGCCTCCGCCTACCGTGAAGGGAATATTGATCTCCTGCGCCACGCGTTGCACCAGCGAGGTGAGCGTCTTGCGGTTCTCCACCGTGGCGGTGATGTCGAGGAAGACCAGCTCGTCGGCGCCCTCCTCCACATAGCGGCGGGCTAGCTCTACTGCGTCTCCTGCGTCGCGCAACCCTACGAAGTTGACTCCTTTTACCGTACGTCCCTCCTTGATATCCAGGCAGGGGATGATTCTTTTTCTTAGCATATGTTTTTTTTGAGTTATCAGCTTTCAGCTATCAGCTATCAGTGTGAAGGATTTAACTTTCGATAAACGCCTGTAAATCATTCAGCCGGATATACCCTTCGTAAATTGCTTTACCGATGATGGCACCCTCGCAGCCGATCGTCCGGAGCTTCTGCAGATCAGCCAGGGAGGTGATGCCTCCGCTGGCGATCAGTCGGATACCGCTTGTAGCAATGATCTCGCGGTAGAGCTCCTCAGAGGGCCCCTGCAGCATGCCATCCTTCGAGATGTCGGTGCAGATCACATAGCGCACCCCTTTCTGTTCGTAGGCAGTGATGAAATCGATCACATGTTCCTCCGATTCTTTCTGCCACCCCAGCGTGGCGATCTTCCTGTGGTGGCTGTCGGCACCTAGGATGATCCGTTCCGGTCCGTAGCGCTTCAGCCACTGCAGAAAGAGCTCCGGCTGCTGCTGGGCTACGCTGCCGCCGGTGATCTGTGCGGCGCCGTTGTCGAAGGCGATCTGCACATCCTCATCGCTCTTGATGCCCCCGCCGAAGTCGACCTGCAGTGAGGTGCCGGAGGTGATCTGCCTCAGTACGCGGTGGTTGACGATATGCTTCGAGCGGGCACCATCGAGGTCCACTAAGTGAAGGTAGCGGATGCCATGATCCGCAAACTCCCGGGCCACGTCGAGCGGATTGTCGTGGTAGGTCTTTTGCGTGCGGTAGTCGCCCTTCGTGAGGCGGACGCATTTGCCGTTGATGATGTCTATGGCGGGGATGATTCTCATTTGCATCAGATGGATTGGATTGTGCCGGGTTGTTTACATTTTCAGGAAATTTTGCAATAGCTTTTCGCCCACGCTGCCCGACTTCTCCGGGTGGAACTGGGTGGCGAAGAAATGATCCTTTTGCATGGCCGCACTGAAGGGTACGAGGTAGTGGCAGGTGGCGATGGTCTGATCGCAGATCCCGGCGTAGTAGCTGTGCACAAAATAGAAGGTATCTTCTTTCACCAGTCCCGCGAAAAGGGGTGACCCCTTTACCGAAAGATTGTTCCATCCCATATGGGGTACAATGCCGGTGGCGGGGAATCTTTTCACTGTAGTGTTGAAGATTCCGAAGCACTCCGTGTTGCTCTCTTCCGAGGATGCGCACATCAGCTGCAGGCCGAGGCAGATGCCCAGTACCGGCTGAACCAGCGATGGAATAACTTTATCCAGTTTTCTCTCTCTCAGGTAGACCATGGCGCTGCCTGCCTCCCCCACGCCGGGGAAGATCACCTTCTCTGCCTGACGGATCTCCTCGATCCGGTCGGTCACCCGGCAGGGGTAACCGAGCCGTTTCACCGCATTTGCTACCGAGGTGATATTGCCCGCGTTGTATTGAATAATGGCAATCATCTTAAAGCACTCCTTTTGTACTGGGTATCCCTACTGTCTCCCCCCGTTTCACGGCCATCCTGATAGCGCGCGCAAACGCCTTGAAAATGGCTTCGATCTTGTGGTGCTCGTTCTCACCTTTCGCCCGGATGTGCAGGTTGCATTTTGCATGGTCGCTGAATGACTTGAAAAAATGCAGGAACATCTCGGTCGGCATGTCACCCACCCGTTCACGGTGAAAGGCGGCCTCCCACACCAGCCAGGGACGTCCCCCGAAATCGATGGCTGCCTGCGCAAGACAGTCGTCCATCGGCAGCATAAAGCCGTAGCGGGAGATCCCTTTTTTTTGTCCCAACGCCTGCAGGAATGCCTCTCCCAGGGCGATGCCGGTATCTTCGATGGTGTGGTGCTCGTCGATATGGAGATCGCCCTTCACCTCTACGGTCATGCGTATGTTTCCGTGACGGGCAATCTGCTCCAGCATATGATCGAAGAATCCCAGTCCGCTGGAGATCTTGTTGCCGCCGCTCTCGTCGAGGTTGATCTCTACCCGGATATCGGTCTCGGAGGTTTTTCGGTGCACCTTCCCGGTACGGGGTGTGGCCCGTAGAAAACGGTAGATCTCCCCCCAGTCGGTGGTGGTCAGGGTGGCATCCGGATGTGATGCAGTACTTAGCAAAATAGATCTACATCCCATGTTTTGAGCAAGTTGAATGTCTGTGAGCCGGTCGCCGATTACATAGGATCCTGCCAGATCGTACTCTCCTCTCAGGTAGTGGGTGAGCATGGCAGTTCCCGGTTTGCGGGTAGGCAGGTGCTCATGCGGAAAGGAGCGGTCGATCAGCACTTCACTGAAGTGCACTCCCTCATTTTCGAAGGCACGGATCATCTTGTTGTGTGCCGGCCAAAAAGTCTCTTCCGGAAAGGAGGCGGTACCGAGCCCGTCCTGGTTGGTGACCATTACCAGTTCATATTCCAGCTCTGTCGTGATGCGGGAGAGATACTGAAATACCCCGGGATAGAATTCCAGCTTTTCTAAGCTGTCGATCTGTTCATCGTGTGGTTCCAGGATCAGTGTGCCGTCACGGTCTATAAACAATATTTTTTTCATATCATTTCTTTGCTGTACGTGTGGATTGCGGCGAGCAGTTTCCGGTTCTCTGTCGGTGTGCCTACGGTGATGCGCAGGCAGTTGCGGACCAAGGAGTGGCGGTTGCGGACGATCACCTTTTCTTTCACCAAATAGTGGTAGAGCGTATTGGCATCGGTCACCTCCACCAGCAGGAAGTTGGCATCGGAGGGATAGACACGATGTATCACCGGCAGCTGCTGTAGTCCTTTTTCCAGCAGGGCGCGCTGTTCGAGGATTACTTTCACGCGATAGGCATATTTCTCCGGTTTGGAGAGCGCCTTGAGTGCTTCCTGCTGGTTGAAGGCGCTGACGTTGTAGGGCGGCTTGGTTTTGTCCATCAGCGCAATGATCTCCCTGCCGGCGTAGGCGATGCCTACGCGTGCGCTGGCCAGCGCCCATGCCTTGCTGAAGGTTTGCATCACGATCAGGTTGGGATAGCGGGGGAGCAGCTCCGTGAAGCTCCGGGTGTTGCTAAAATCGATATAGGCCTCATCCACCACCACGATCCCCTCAAATGCCTCCAGCAGCCGCTCTACCTGTTGCAGACAGTTTCCCGACGGGTTATTGGGGGAGCAGACGAAGATGCATTTGGCGCTATGGGTCAGGATCCGGTCGATCTGCAGCTCAAAATCGACGGTTAGCGGCACCGAGATCACCTTCACATTGTGGATATTGGCCGACACCTCATACATCCCGTAGGTGGGGGGGCAGAGGATTACCCGGTCCTGCTCGGGCTCACAAAAGATGCGGTAGACCAGGTCGATCACCTCATCGCTGCCGTTGCCGATAAAGATCTGTTCTGCAGATATGTGGCGAAATGCCGACAGCGCTTGCTTCAGCATCCGTTGGTGCGGGTCGGGGTAGCGGTTTTTCTTGCCGAACGGGCTTTCGTTGGCATCCAGGAAGATGCCCTTATCGCCGGTAAACTCATCGCGTGCACTGGAGTAGGGTTTTAAGGCCCATATGTTGGGCCGTACGAGCGATTGCAAATCAAACTGTTTCATCATTGCTGTTCCTCTTCATTAAGTTGCATTTTTTTTGCCATCACTGATCCCATACGTATCGATACCGCATTCTTGTGGGCCAGCAGCTCTTCGGCTTCTGCCATCGCCTCAATGGCGGGGCCGATGGAGAGGATCCCTTCTTCGCTGAGCTGCTGGAAGGTGATCTTCTTCACAAAGCTGTCGAGCGAGACGCCGCTGTAAGCTCTGGCATAACCGCTGGTGGGTAGTGTGTGGTTGGTGCCGCTGGCATAGTCACCGGCACTCTCACAGCTGTAGTGGCCGAGGAAGACGGAGCCGGCGTTCAGTACGCCACGGCTCAGCAATACAGGGTTCTCGGTTGCAAGGATCAGGTGCTCGGGAGCATAGGCGTTGCTGAAGGCGATGCAGTTTTCCATATCCCTGAAGAGGATTGCCTTGCTGTTCCTGAGCGCCTGCACGGCAAGCTCCTTTCGCGGCAACACTTCCAGCTGCTGGTCGAGTTCATTGTTGACCGCTTTGATCATCTTTTTGCTGTCGGAGAGGAGGATCACCTGGCTGTCGGGGCCGTGCTCCGCCTGTGAGAGCAGGTCTGCCGCTACGAACGACGGTTGTGCGGTCTCGTCGGCAATGACCAGCAGCTCGCTGGGTCCTGCCGGCATGTCGATGGACACGCCGTAAAATTGTGCCGATCGTTTGGCGGCCATCACGTACTGGTTGCCCGGACCGAAGATTTTCTCCACTTTTGGGATGCTCTCGGTGCCGAAGGTCATGGCGCCGATGGCCTGGATTCCTCCTGCGGCGAAGATACGGGTGACACCGGTCAGCTGTGCGGCATAGAGGATGGCCGGATGAATTTCCCCCTCGTCATTGGGGGGCGTGCAGAGCACGATCTCGCGGCAGCCGGCGATCCCGGCAGGCACGGCCAGCATCAGCACTGTAGAGAAGAGAGGGGCGGTGCCGCCCGGAACATACATACCGACCTGTTCGATGGGGCGCGACTCACGCCAGCAGACCACACCGGGAGCTGTTTCTGTCTTGCGGATCTCTTCCCGCTGCGAGAGATGGAACGTTTCGATGTTCTTCCGTGCCAGCTCAATGGCCTGTTTCAGCTGCTCCGGCACCTTCTCCGCTGCCTGTGCGATCGTTTTCCTGTCCACCTCCAGCGTTTCTTGTCCGGGATAGTCAAACTTGCGACTATAGGACAGCACTGCCTTGTCGCCTTTGCGGTGAATGTCGTAGAACATCTTCTCCACGCTGTCCATCAGCTTGCGCTGTTTGATCAGGGGGCGTTCGGTCAGCTTCTTCCATTTGCTCTCCGACGGGTTGGTTATTGTTTTCATCTTTTTTTGTATTCAGCTATCAGCTATCAGCTATCAGCTATCAGCAGTTTAGTTGCAATCATACTACATGCGAAACTTGAGTCAGTAATTGAATTTGTTTTTTTAACCTGGGCTTGTTGCCGGGGGATCCGTTCGTTGCAACAGGTGTAATCTGATCAGTTGTTTGAGCGAAGCGAGTTCTGATCAGATAGCCTGTAAAACGGTAACGGGTTGGCAAAAAAGATGGAGTTAAGAAAAAACAAATCATTGCGTATACACTATTACAGGATCATCTTTTCAATGGGAATCACCAGGATGCCTTCGGCACCATGGCGCTTCAGCTCGTCGATCACCTCCCAGAAGTCATCGTCGCTGATTACCGAGTGGACGCTGCTCCACCCCTTATCGGCCAGGGGAAGAATGCTGGGGGAACGCATACCGGGCAACAGCTGCACGATGTCGGGAATCACTTCGTTACGGACATTCAGCAGCACATACTTCTTTCCCTGGCCGTTTTTGTAGGCTTTGATGCGGAAGAGCAATTGTTCCAGCAGTGCCGATAGAGTGGAAGTGAGGTGTTTGTTGCTGATCAGCACCGCTTCGCTGCGGACGATGGTCTCCGCCTCCTTCAGGCCGTTCATGAGCAGGGTGCTGCCGGTACTGACGATATCGAAGATGCCGTCGGCCAGGCCGATGCCGGTGGCGATCTCCACGCTGCCGCCCAGCTCCTCGATCTTAACGTCAATACCCTTTTTTTGAAAGAACCTCCCCAGGATCTTCGGATAGCTGGTGGCAATGCGCTTGTGGTTGAAATAATCCAGACCCGTGTACTGTTCGTCCTTCGGTATGGCGAGGGAAAGCCGGCAGTTGCCGAACCCCAGCTGCTCCACGATCTGTACATCTTTATCTTTTTCCCATACCTCATTCTCGCCCAGGATGCCGATGTCGGCCACACCCTGTTCCACATATTGCGGAATATCGTCATCCCGCAAAAAAAAGATTTCCATAGGGAAGTTACGTGCCTCGGTTTTCAGTTTACGATTGCCATTGGAGACTCTGATGCCGCATTCGGTCAACAGGTCGAGCGATTTTTCACTCAGACGACCGCTTTTCTGAATCGCAATTTTTATTTTGTCCATTGTTTGGTTTGCTGGGTCGAATAGGATCAGTCTGTTTTTAACGAGAAAAACCCGACTGATGCCATTCAGACGGGTTTATACATATCACTTTTGCGTTCGCACAGATCTATTTCACCTCGCCTGATTGCAAGTATGAAAATGATGATGATGGAACCTGTTTGCTATCATTTTATTGTTTTTGATGTTGCAAAGATAATGAAATATTTTGAAAGGATGCATATCCATGCTTTTTTTTCTCATCACCGACAATTGCCTTGCCGGAAACCAGCCGGGGAAAGAGCTAAGATCGCTTCCACCCGGACCTCCTAAAAAATCTCAAAATAGGGAGAAAATGGAAGGCGGCTGTCGCTCTGTCGCAATTTTTATGTAAGTTTGCACCCGATGAAAAATATGCTGATCATATCTCTGCTGGCTGCCCTTCTTTGCACGATGACAGCCTTTTCGCAGGCACGCATTATCCTGCCCGATTCATCGCAGATCACCACCGATCCCGACTCACTGGACCGGCTGCCGCGCGGATCATCCCATTGGGGGCACCTCATGCATGACCACGGTGCGGAGGCTGACTCGCTGCAGCAACCGGCCGGGATGACCATCTGGCGGATCGATGCCCGCACCGGTAACCGTCTGCCGGCCGTATCAGATACGCTGCTGCACAACTTTCAGCATACCACGCTCCCTGACAGCTATTCAGTGGCCATGGGTTTTCTGGGGCCACTCGGCTCACCGGCCATCTCCAAGATCTTCTTTGACCGGGAGGAAACAGAGACCTTCCTGTTTAACAATGCCTACAGCCATTACCTGAAAGATCCGGAGAAGTTGAACTTTGTCAATACGCGTATTCCTTACTCACGGCTGGGATATTACCGTGCAGGACCCCAGCAGAGCCGTGAGGAGCATTTTGATGCCCGCCTGACGTCCAATTTCGGAAAGAGCCTCAATATTGGTCTTGATGTGGATCTGATCAATGCCCGCGGGTTTTATGCCGAACAGTCGGTCAAACACAACAACTTCTCTCTTTTTGGAAATTACCTGTCCGACAGGCTGGAAGCACATGCTATGATGCATTTGGGAAGCATCACCCATTTTGAGAACGGCGGCATTACCGATGAACAGTTCATTACCGATCCGGAAGCAGTGGAACAGCGTTTCACCTCACTCGATATTCCCGTGCGTTTCAGGGATACCTGGAACACTCTGAAGAATAACCGCTATTTCCTGGCAGGACGATACAACCTGGGATACCATAAGCTGCCTCAGGATTCGCTGCATAAAGGTCCCGGAGCGTTTGTGCCGGTGGCCAGTATCGCTCTCTCGTCACAATATATTCAGCAACACCGCCGTTTTCTATCGTACGACACCGCGTATGTGAATGTGGACGGTGTGCAGATGCAGCAGATCGACCGTTTTTATGCCCACCGTTATTATGAGGGGGCAGTGGATGACAGCATTCGATATACCTCCCTGAAAAACTGTGTCTCGCTCAGCCTCCGGGAGGGCTTTAAGGAGTGGGTGAAGTTTGGTCTGTCGGCTTTTCTGGAGTATGACTTGCGTCATTATTCCATCCGTGACACTTTGGGACAGGGGTATGCCTCACACCGCGAGAGTGCGGTGACCCTGGGAGGAGTGCTGAACAAACAGCAGGGGGAAAACCTGTTGTTCAACCTGCGTGCCGATCTGGGCGTTCTGGGAGTTAACCTGGGGGAGTTCCGGGCAATGGGGAATGTGGAGACCGGCTTCGAACTTGCCGGAAAGCGAACAACCCTTACTGCTGAAGCTTACATCAAGAACCTGAAGCCGAAGTATCTGCAGGAGAACTACTCTTCCAAGTATTTCCGTTGGAACCATGATTTGGGTGATATCCGGCGGGTTTATCTCGGCGGAAAATTGTATATCCCTTTTACCCATACAACGGTGAGCGCCGGCGTGGAGAACCTGCAGAACTATATCTACTACGGTACCGATAAGATGATTGCACAAGAGGGGGGCAATATACAGGTACTGACGGCACGGATCGACCAGCAGCTGCGACTCGGCATTTTCCACTGGGACAACGAGGTTGTGTACCAGACCTCGAGCAACGAGGAGGTGATCCCGCTGCCTACGCTCAGCATCTATTCCAACATGTTCCTGAAGGCAAAGATCGTCAATGAACTGACCCTTCAGCTGGGGGTGGATGCCCACTATCATACGAAATATTATGCCCCCGGTTATGAACCGGCATTGTTACAGTTCTATAATCAGCGGGAGCGGGAGATCGGCGACTATCCCATCGCTACTCTTTATGCCAATATGCACCTGAAGCAAACCCGCTTCTTTCTGATGTTCTATAACGTGGGACCAAAGGTGTTGAAGAAGAATGAATCCTTCTCCCTTCCCGGCTATCCGGTGAATCCCTTTGTGTTCAAACTGGGCCTTTCCGTCAATTTGCACAACTAAACTGTTCGGTTTTGAAAGTCCGGAAACGATTGCTGATTTATTTCTTTCTGCTCTGCGCAGTTGCCGGCACAATGATCCTGTTGCGCCACCTGAGCCGTCTGCACGATCAGCCTCTCTTACCCCGTGATTACAGGGAGATCTTATCTTCAGGAGGAATGAATGTGGTGACCGATTACAACACCATCGGTTATTTTGCCTCGGGCGACACGGCACTGGGTTTCCAACTGGAGATGGTGCGGGCGCTTGAGCAGGAGTGGGGAGTGAAGGTGAACATTTTCCTGGAGAATAGCTTAGAGGAGAACCTGAAAGGGCTGCAGGAACAGCGCTACGATCTTGTGGCACGGAACATCCCGGTGAGCATGCAGCTCAGGGACAGCTTCGCCTTTACTGATCCCATCACCTATAACAAGTTGGTACTGGTACAGCGCAAGGCTCTTTTCAATGAAGGGATGGAGCCGATCCGGCAACATCTCGAGCTGGCCGGAAAGTGCATCCATGTAACCGGTGATTCACCGGCCATCCTCCGTTTGAACAATCTCTCCCATGAGATCGGTGATACCATCTGCATTGAGAGAGATCCCACCTATGCAAGTGAGCAGCTGGTGATGATGGTGGCTGCGGGAGACATCGACTTCACCGTCTGCGATGAGAAGGTGGCAGCAAGGCTGGCAGAGGTATTTCCGGAAATCGACACCGAAACCGAACTCAGTTTCACACAGCTAGAATCATGGGCGGTACGCAGAGATTCTCCGGCGTTGCTCGACAGCCTGAACGGATGGCTGCACCGGTTCAGGGAATCAAAGCAGTTTGCTCTGATTTACCGGCGATATTACGAATAGGAAAAACAGCATCTCTTTGAATCGGAAAAGCCGGATCCATCGAATCCGGCTTTATTTAGGGATGATACCTTGTGCACCTTATTTCATGGTTCTCGGTGCATTTCTGCCGGGCGTGCGGCGGCCGCTGCGGTTGGTATCCTGCATCTTCTTCCGTACATCCTCGCGGTAACGCTTCCATTGTTCCATCTTTTCCTGGCCGATAATGCTCTCCAGTTCTGCATCATTTGCTGCTACAGCCTGTTCACGCTGCTTTTGCATCGCTTCGCGACGGTTTTCCCGATCCTGGATCACCTGCTCGCGTTTCTCACGCTGCAGCTTCATCTGTTCGGCCCGTTCGGCATCCTGTTTTTCAAAGAGCGCTTCCACTTTTTCCTTTTGCTCGTTGTTCAGCTCCAGCTGTTTGGCCATGTTCTCCGCCCGGTTCTTGGCGGTCCATCTCTGTTCTACCTGACTGCGACGACCGATTCTGTTGCTGTCATCCCTGTTCTGAGCGGAAAGGGTAAAGCTCAGTGTGAAAAAGGCAATCAATGCCATCGAAACTGTTTTTTTCATATCCTTCCAATTTTAATGAGTGAAAAAATAGTGTTTACGTTCTTCTGACCACCAAAGATAGGTGAAAGTTTAAGGGGCACAAGAGGGGTTTGCAAAAATTATATGTACGTAACATCCATATATACAACAAGATATAGACGTTTTGTGGGCGTTGATCTATCCATTCTGTTCATTGATCGATAAAATTCGCCGATTGATCGATTGATTGAGTTGTGCTTAATTTTAACATATTTTCATCTAAAGAATTTTTCGAGGCCTGCCTTGGCGCTGAAGGAGCGTAATCCGCGGATCATCATTGCGGATGAACAGGATTAAAACAGTTCTTCCCGGGGGTATTTCTGTTCCACTTTGCTGAAGAGATAAGAAGCAATGGTTCCTGCCATAAAGAGTACCACACAGAATAGCAGGGCACTCGCGAAGTTGAGGCCGGCAGCGGTCAGATTGTCGTCCGAAAAGGCCGGGAAGACCACCGTAGGGAAGATAGCCAGCGAGGAGCCCGCCACCATGCCCAGGATAAAGTGGTACATGCCGGAATAATATTTTTTAAACAGACACGAAGCCAGCTTCGCAAAGAGCAGCACACAGAGGACAAAACCAATGATGAGCGGGATGATCACGGAAAAGTCGAAATCCTTGATGCCGGTGGCCATCTTGTCGTACAGCCCGAAATAGATTAGGAAGTTGGAGGGGCTCATACCGGGCACGATCAGTCCTAATCCCATCAGCAGTCCCGAGGCGATCCATACCATGAGATTGGGGGTTACCTCCGTCAGCTGCCGCCCGCCGGCGACCATCAGCAGAAAGATGGCCAATGTGGAGAGGAGCAGTACCCGGTAATCGGACCGTTTTCTTCCTTGTGTTCCTGCCGTTTTCCAGAGGGAGGGGAAGGTGCCGGCCACGAATCCCACGAAGAGGCAGACAAACTGAGCGGCGTACCTGCCGAATGCCTTCTCCACCACTACCGAGAAGAGCACGATGCCGATGGCTGCTCCTATACCCACCGGAAGGAAATAGAGGAGGTTTTTTACAAACCGGTGCCGCAGGTTGGCCAGGAAGCGGATCAGCTTGTCGTAAATGCCGAAGATCACGGCCAGCACTCCTCCCGAGAGTCCGGGAAGGATAAATCCGATGCCCACGAGGGCTCCCTTGACCAGTCGGATGAGCCAGTCCGCCACGGGACGGATCTGTTTTTGTTCCTTTGTCTCTTTATCTTCGGCTTGTTGTTCCATCATATTGCAGGTTTTTTTGAAGAGGGTCAAAGATACGATTTTTTTTGCACCGGGAGGATCATCTGTCGGTCAATAGTACACATGGACGATGTCTATGTTCTCTGATTGGGCCATATCTGCCGGGTTGGTGCCAGGGGCTCCTTCCGGAACGGTACGACCCCGCTTTCGGAAATGTTCCGTCCAGTAGGGATCCGTTTCTCCCGTTTCCTTGTTTGTAAAAGACATGGCCTGTGGAGCAAACAGGTTATTACCCAATGAGTCCCGAAAGACTTTTCGAACCAGCTCGCTGCAATAGTAGGTGTCGTTGGACTCATCGTACAGGTAGTCGTACTCTCTGCCCAGAAGCTGTGTGGCAGCCTCCAGCGCTGAAGGGATAGCGTACTGCAGCCCGGGTTTCAGTCTGCCTACGGCGACCAGCTTTTTCCCTTTCAGTGATGCGGCGTCAGCGAAGAATTCCTCCAGTGTGCTCCTGACCACTCCCTCCGGAGAGTCGGCTTCTATGACACAAATTGTATCATGCCAGACAGTGACGATGCCCACATGCGAGAAAGGAATCTCTTCCTTTTTTGATGTGCTGTTTTGTATGGCGGCAAGCATATTGGAGTTGCCGCTGCCCACAGAAAAGAGGAGATCTCCGTTGTGGAGTGTGAAGGAGTCATCCGCCCCACGGCAGGTGAGGAGTAGAAAGACGCCAACGGTGATTGAGAGATATCGAATCATCCCGATACGGCAACAATTGTGTTCCATCTCTGATTGATATGGTAGAATTATTTATTTTGATATGGTCTGGTCATTTATTTTTTTCCCCCGAACAAGGCTCCCAGCAGACTGCGGGTGAGGGTACGCCCCAGCTGGTAGCTGATTTGCCGCTTGGTGCTTTTGCCTACCTGCTCCAGCATCTCTCCCAGGATACCCTGGTCTGCTTTCCGCTGTCGCTCAGCGGCACGGCGCACACGTTCCGCCTCGAGGGCAGCTTTTTGTTCCTCCTTCTGCCGGCGGATACGTTCTTTTTCCTCTTCCGCCAGCCGCCGCTCTTCCTCGAGCAGCTCCTGCTTTTGGGAGAGGATCTCGAAGGCCGACTCGCGGTCGATCAGCTTCTCATAGACGCCATAGATCAGTGAGCTGCGCAGCAGCTGGTCTCTCTCTCCTGCCGTGAGGGGGCCAATCTGCCCTTGTGGTGGCAGGATATTGGCCCGTTCCACCATCTGCGGTGCTCCCTTTTCATTGAGAAACGACACCAGCGCCTCACCCGTATTGAGCTGGGTGATTGCCTCTTCGGTGCTGAAGGCGGGGTTGGCACGGAAAGTGTTGGCAGCCACCCTCACCGCCTTCTGGTCGTTGGGGGTGTAGGCACGCAGGGCGTGCTGCACCCGGTTGCCCAGTTGGCCCAGAACACTTTCCGGTATGTCGGCGGGGTTTTGGGTGCAGAAGTAGATGCCCACACCTTTTGAGCGGATCAGGCGGACGATCTGTTCCACCTTATCCAGCAGCGAAGAGGGCATATCATTGAAGAGCAGATGAGCCTCATCGAAGAAGAAGACCAGCTTCGGCTTCTCCAGGTCACCCACCTCGGGCAGTGTCTCATAGAGGTCGTCTAACAGCCAGAGCAAGAAGGTCGTATATACACGGGGTGCGTTCATCAGCTTGTCGGCCGCCAGGATGTTGATCACCCCCTTGCCCTGTTCGGTCTGGATAAAGTCGGTGATCTCCAGTTCCGGCTCACCGAAGAATTTGTCGGCACCTTCACTCTCCAGACGCAGAAGGCTGCGCTGGATGGCGCCGATGCTCGCGGGGGAGATGTTGCCGTAGGTGGTGGTGAAATCTTTCCGGTTGTCGCCGATGAACTGCACCATCTTCTGCAGATCCTTGAGGTCGATCAGCAGCAGGTTGTGGTCGTCGGCAATACGGAACGCCATCGAGAGGACGGCGCCCTGTGTGTCGTTGAGGTTCAGCAGCCGTTCCAGCAACAGTGGTCCCATGGCGGTGACGGTGGAGCGCACCGGATGTCCCTGTTCGCCAAACACATCCCAGAAGCGCACGGGGAAAGGCTTATAGTCGAATCCCTTCTCTTTCAGTCCGTAGCCATTCACCCTTTTGGTGACACTCTCCTTGTTGCCACCCATTTTGGCCACTCCGGAGAGGTCGCCTTTCATGTCGGCGGCGAATACGGGAACCCCCATCTCGCTGAAGGTCTCCGACAAGGTCTGCAGGGTGACGGTCTTTCCTGTTCCGGTGGCGCCGGTGATGAGGCCGTGGCGGTTGGCCATTTGGGGGATCAGGCATACTTCCGCCTCGTCATTGATCGCGATAAATGCGCGTTTGTTGTTGTCGAACATACCGGTTTGATTGTTTGGTTTCTGTTTTGGGCAAAGGTAATCTCTGTTTACAGGTTGATGCTGAGAGCAAAGGCGAGGGAGAGCAGAAATCCCACGAGAGAGGTTTGTTTCAGATAGGGGTCGAGTGTACGACCCTCCCGTTGATTGATGGCGATCATGATCTGAAAGAGTTTGATGAAAATGAGCAGATAGAGATAGCTCAGCGGGGAGGCAGCCATGTAAAACAGATTGAATGCGGTAAAGCAGAGGAACGAAGAGAGTGTCATCAGGGCATGGTATCGTTTTGCATTTTTCAGTCCCAATTTTACGGCGATGGTGATCTTCCCCGAAGCACGGTCGTTGTCAATGTCCCGCATATTGTTCACGTTGAGGACCAGGCTGCTGATCAGTCCCAGGCCGATGGCGGGCAGTAGCGGCCGCGCATCGAACGAGCCGCTGTGGAGGAAGTAGGTGCCGATCACCGGCACCGGTCCGAAGAAGAAAAAAGCAAAGAGATCACCCCATCCTCTGTATCCGTAGGCATGACGGCCCATGGTGTAGAGGAGAGCCGCCAGGATGGAGGCACCTCCCAGCAGGAGGAAGATCAGTGTTGTGGAGCCCATGGCGATGCCGGGAGCGGTGAAGATCAGCGTGAGCCCGAGGGCGATGCAGAGCATCACCCCGGCTGCGATTGCCTTCTTCATTGCCCCGACCGTGATGCAACCTCCCTGCAGTGCCCGTATCGGTCCTTCCCGTCGGCCGGTGGTGTCGGTTCCCATGAGGTAGTCGCCCAGGTCGTTGGCCAGGTTGGCCAGGATCTGAAGGGTCACCGCCAGCAGGAAAGCCAGCATGAATGTATGGGTGCTGAAAGCCCCCTGTTGCCAGGAGAGGGAGCTGCCCAGGATGACGCTTGCCGCTGCCAGAAAGAGGGTGCGCAGCCGGCAGGCGAAGATCCACTGTTTCACTGATGCCATGTCGGGTGTAGCGATTAATATGCCCTGGCGATGATCACCCGTTGTGCGGAGGGTTTACCGGTCACCATACACTTGCCGGGGGTTTTATCTCCCTCGAGCGGGATGCAGCGGATGGTAGCCTTGGTTTCGTTCTTGATCCGCTCTTCGGTTTCGGCGGTACCGTCCCAGTGGCAGAGGAGGAAGCCGCCCTTCTCAATCTCTTCTTTGAACTCCTCATAGCTGTTCACTTCACGGGTCTGTGCTGTACGGAAGTCGGCTGCCTTCCGGTAGATGGCCTCTTGGATCTCCGTCAGTAGTGATTGGATATGTTGTTCGATGCCTTCGCAGGAGAGCGTCTCCTTGGTCAGCGTATCCCGGCGGGCTACTTCCACGGTGTTGTTTTCCAGATCGCGTCCTCCTATGGCGAGACGTACCGGCACACCTTTCAGCTCATATTCGGAGAACTTCCATCCCGGCTTCTTGTTGTCGCTATTGTCGTACCGGACAGAGATGCCCAGATCTTTTAGCCGCTTCATGATGCCTGCCGCCTTCTCATTGATCTGTTGCAGCTGCTCCTCGTTTTTGTAAATCGGAATGATCACTACCTGATAAGGGGCCAGCTTCGGAGGCAGTACCAGTCCGTTGTCGTCGGAGTGAGACATGATCAGGGCTCCCATCAGGCGGGTGGAGACACCCCAGGAGGTGGCCCACACATAGTCGCGGTTGCCGTTTTTGTCGGTGAACTGCACATCGAACGCCTTGGCGAAGTTCTGCCCCAGGAAGTGGGAGGTGCCCGACTGCAGTGCTTTGCCGTCCTGCATCAATGCCTCGATGGTATAAGTGTCGAGGGCGCCGGCGAACCGTTCCGACTCCGACTTGTGCCCTTTGATCACCGGCATCGCCATAAATTTTTCGGCAAACTCAGCATAGATGTTAATCATCTGTTCAGCCTCTCTCACCGCCTCCTCTTTGGTGGCATGGGCGGTGTGGCCCTCCTGCCAGAGGAACTCGGCTGTGCGGAGAAAGAGGCGTGTACGCATTTCCCATCGCACTACGTTGGCCCATTGGTTGATGAGCAGCGGCAGGTCGCGGTACGACTGGATCCAGTTCTTATAGGTGCTCCAGATAATGGTTTCGGAAGTGGGGCGTACGATCAGCTCCTCTTCCAGCTTTGCCTCGGGGTCGACGATCACGCCGTTGCCGTTCGGATCGTTCTTGAGGCGGTAGTGGGTCACCACAGCACACTCCTTTGCAAACCCTTCCACATGATCTGCCTCGCGGCTCAGATAGGATTTCGGGATAAAGAGGGGGAAGTAGGCGTTCTCATGTCCGGTCTCTTTGAACATATCGTCCAGCTGGCGCTGCATCTTCTCCCAGATGGCATAGCCATAGGGCTTGATGACCATGCAGCCGCGTACGGCTGAGTTTTCCGCCAGGTCGGCTTTGATTACCAGGTCGAGGTACCACTGCGAATAGTCTTTACTGCGGGGCGTAAGCTCCTTCAATTCTTTAGCCATTATTGTGTCAATTCTTTTTTTGTCTGTGGGTGCAAAGATAATACCAACTGACTGATTTTACCCCATCCCTGTCGCACATTTTTCATCCGCCGGCCGCCTGTTGTAGAGGGTTGACTTGTAGTTACCGACTCTCATCTTTTCCCGTTTCAGTCATTCTTCCTCAATCTGATTTCTGCGTAATCACCTGAAAAACCCCCTTTTGTGGGTGTTTTTAATCATTTCTCTCCTATAATTTTATGATTGATCATTCTGAAGAGGAGACAGCAGTGGTCGGCAGCCTGGCTCAACATGCACCGGGTACCACCTATCCTGGGAGGTGTTTACCTATTTCATGTGTCCATGTCGGTCCCTTCTCCCCATGTCAGTATATTTCCCGCATATGTTTGATCGTGACCGGTGTCTTGTCGGCAGCTTTCAGCTTCGGTGAACGGATGATGATGGTTTTTTTCTCTCCCGGCAGCAGGTCGATGAAGTTATCGCTGAAGCGGGCGCCCTGGACGGGAATCTCCACGAAGACATCTTTTGCCAGCCTGGGGCTGGATAGGGTTACGGTGTACTGCCCGTCGGCATACCGTACTTTTGTGTCAATTTTTGTTTCAGGGAGGTTGAGCTTGTTGGGCCAGTAAAAGAAGTAGTCTTTGGAAGCGATCACATTCCCCTTGCTGTCACTGAGAAAGGCGTGAATCATCTTGCTGGCTTTGTCTGCTTCATTCAGCAGAGAGGATGCCGCTATTGTCTTTACAATATTACTGGAATTGGCTCTGGCACGCACCTTCTCTTTGATTTCCCTTTGCTTGCCGGTAGTAAAATCAATCACCTGCACCGTCAGCAGCAGGTTTTCCTTCTCCTGCAGATAATCGGACATGGTGTAAAACTGCAATCTGTCTTCTTTGAATGCGATTCCTAGGGCGAGCGGGGCAAATACATCGCGCATCCGGTAGTGCTGTGCCTTCCAGTTGTCGTAGGAATCGATGCTCGACCAGGAGACCACCGGCCAGTCGTCGTTGATCTGCCAGTAGAGCGCTCCCATGCAGTAAGGCCTGCCGCGGCGCATTGCCTCTACCGACTCTTCCATGCCGTTGCCCTGCATCACCAGTCCCACGTAGACAAAATCCGCAAAGTTTTTCGGCTGCGGATAGTACATATCCATGTATTTTTTGATGAGTGAGTTACCGGTAGATGCTTTCTGGTGCACCTGCATCACCTCGCTCTCTAATGCCCACTGCTCTTCAGGGGCGAAGGAGCGAATGGTCTTCATCTCAGGGAACGACTGAAAGCCGAATTCACTGGCAAAGCGCGGCAGTCGGTCGCCCATTGCCTCGAAGGGGAGGTGACCGTACCAGAGACCCCAGTCGTGTACATCGCTGGCGGCAAATTTCTCCGGGTTGCCCCAATTGGAGTCGTAGGGTGACCCGTGGATATAGCTGCGGGTGCCGTCCAGCTCCTTCACCAGTGACGGTAGCAACTTGCGGAAGGTCTTGTCGTACCCTTCGAACCAGGCATCCATCACCTCGGCGGGGTACTCCTTCTGCCATCCCCAGTGGTGCAGCCCCTCTTCGATTTCATTGTTGCCGCACCAGAAAGCCAGGGAGGGGTGGTTGCGCAGCCGTTTGATGTTGTAGACCGCCTCCTCCCGCACGTTGGACAGAAAAGCATCGTCGGAGGGGTAGGGCACGCAGCCGAAGATAAAATCCTGCCACACCAGGATGCCCCGTTCGTCGGCTTGTCGGTAGAACGCCTCATTCTCGTAGATGCCGCCACCCCATACGCGGACGAAGTTCATGTTGGCACCGGTGATCTGATCGAAAATTTTGTCATAATAAGCTGAATCCTGTTGCGTGGTGAAGATCTCACCCGGTATGTAGTTGGCGCCCTTGGCAAAGAGGGGGATGCCGTTCACCTCGAAAAAGAAGGAGCGGCCTTGTTCATCCTCCTTTTGCACCAGCCGCACCGAGCGCAGTCCCGTGCGCACCTGCTTCTCCGCGATCAGCCGGTCGTCCCGGCGGAGGGTGACGAAGAAGTCGTAGAGATGCTGTTCGCCCCAGTTCACCGGCATCCAGAGCTGAGGATTGGTGATGGTGGCCGGGAACGACAGCCTGTTGATCCCTTTTGAGAGGCGGATTGTTTGATGCTCCCTGGTCAGTTCCTTGCCGTTGAGGGCATAGCCATAGGTGAGGATCGCCTCTCCGTCAATGAGCGAATGGATCTCAATCTGATGCTCGATCGCTGCTTTCTTGTCGGTGATCGCGCATTGTTTCACATAGTAATCCTCAATGCAGGCATCATTGTAGAAGAGGAGGGATACCGGCTTCCAGATCCCCATCTGCACGATTCGGATGCCCCAGTCCCATCCGAAGTGGTAGGGTGCTTTGCGGTTGTAGATGCTCAGCTTCTCCTCTCGGTGGTCGTTGCCGGCGGGATAGTCGTAGCCGAAAGTGGCACGGGCCGGCATCAGGGTCTGTATGGGAGAGTAGAAACGGATGTAGAGCTTGTTCTCTCCCTCCGTGAGCAACTTTTTCACCGATATTTTATGACCTGTAAACATATTTTCCGATTGCAGGATGCGGGACCCGTTGAGAAACACCTCCGCTTGGGTGTCGAGCCCCTCAAAGAAGAGCTGTGCCTCGTCGTATTGCAGTTGTGAGGCAGTGACGGTGAATGATTTTTTGAAATCCCAGTTTTCATCCTCCACCCACTGCACCAGCTGCTCGTTGGTGCCGTAGAAAGGATCCGGCAATACTCCGTGAAGTACCAGGTCACGCTGTACCGATCCCGGTACCTCGGCATCGTACCATTGTGCGTGGTTCATCTGAGCAAACTGCCAGCCGTCGTTAAGGCGGATCACCTCATGTTGTTGTGCAGATGCCAGCAGGGGCAGCAAGAGAGAGAGGAGGGAGAAGAATATTCGCATGGTGTTGAATTTGACTTGTTATGAAGTGCAAATGTAGTGATAACATCCTTAACGTACAAGAAGAACGGAGGCCTGCAAGCCTTTTTTTTTCGGTGGTGGTCGTTTATTTCTCGTGGAAAATTGTACATTTGTATCTCCAAAAGAACTCAAAACAGTAGCATGACAGATACCCCTTCCCTGGATCAACGCGAGTTCCTGCAACTATATCGCAGGCTCTATTCTTTTTTGCGTCAGGCGTGGGAGCGGGAGAAGGTATCCCGGCTGAAAGAGATGATACGTGGATCCGTGCAGACAGAACAGCCGGAGAATGATGAGGCATGGTACGATGTGATCCTGGATATGCGCACCGCTTTGATTACGGTGGATGAGATCGGACTGAAGCAACCGACGGTATGTGCCGTGCTGTTGTACCGTGCGGTTATCGGGGAACTCCATTCCCTGGCAGAGATCAAGCAGCTGTTCGGCGATGAAGTAGAGGTGATCCTGCGTGGATTGAAAAAGATCAGCCGGCTCAGCGACAAGCGTACGGCGGTAGAGTCGGAGAACTATATGAGGCTGCTGTTGTCGATGGCGGAGGATATCCGTGTGGTCTTCATCCTGATTGCCAGGCAGCTGCAGCTGATGCGCGACGCGAAGGCTGCAGCATGCTCCCGGCGGCTCGATCTGGCGGTGGAATCCTCTTATCTCTACGCTCCCCTGGCTCACCGGCTGGGGCTGTATACCATCAAGTCGGAATTGGAAGATCTATCGCTCAAGTATACCGATCGGGAGCGGTATGACTACATCGCACAAAAGCTGAACGAGACGAAGCGCTCCCGCGAGAAGTACATCCGTGAGTTCATTGCGCCGGTGGATGAACGGCTGGCCAAAACAGGCTTGAAATATGACATCAAGGGACGCACCAAGTCCATTCACTCCATCCTCAATAAACTGAAGAAGCAGAAGATCGAGTTTGAGAACATCTACGACCTGTTTGCCATCCGTGTGATCCTGGATGCTCCGGCCGATCAGGAGAAGGCACAGTGCTGGCAGGTCTACTCGGTCATTACCGACATGTATCAGCCCAACCCGAAGCGATTGAAAGACTGGCTTTCCATTCCCAAGAGCAACGGATATGAGTCGTTGCACATCACGGTGATGGGTCCCGGCTCCCGCTGGGTAGAGGTGCAGATCAGAACCCGCCGCATGGATGAGATCGCCGAGCGGGGGCTGGCGGCCCACTGGAAGTATAAGGGGGTGAGAGAAGAGTCGACGCTCGACAACTGGTTGAACTCCCTGCGCGAGTCGCTTGAGGACAAAGAGGCAAACCTGAGCCAAAAGCTGACCGACTTCAAACTGGATCTCTATGAGGAGGAGATCTTCGTTTTTACGCCCAAAGGTGATCTTTTCAAGTTGCCCAAGGGTGCCACCGTGCTCGATTTTGCCTTTGCCATTCACTCCAAGCTGGGGGCTGCCTGCATGTCAGGCATAGTGAACGGCAGGAACGTGCCCATCAAGCACCTGCTGAAGAGCGGCGATCAGGTGGAGATCAACACCTCCGTACATCAGACACCCAAACAGGACTGGCTCAGCTTCGTAGTCACCTCGCGCGCACGCACCAAGATTCGCCAACTGCTGAAGGAGGAGGCAGGCAAGCAGGTGGATATTGCCAAGGAGACCCTCTCTCGGCGAATGAAGAACCGCAAGATTGAGGTGGATGAAGCCCACCTGATGCAGCTGATCAAAAAGCTGAAATACAAGACTGTAACCGACTTTTATGTGGATATCGCCGCGGAGAAGCTGGATGTCAACTGGGTGATTGACCGTTATCTGGAGCTGGAGAACAGGGAGAGTGAGGGCAGGGACGCGGCACAACTGATCAGTGCCGGGCAGTTCACCCTGAAGAGCGCTTCTCCTGAAATCAGAAGCTCCGAAGAGCTGGTGATCGATCAGAACCTGACAGGGGTGGACTATAAGCTTGCAAAATGCTGCAATCCCATCTTCGGGGATGAGATCTTCGGGTTTGTCTCCTCACAGGGAATCAAGATCCACCGGTTGAACTGTCCCAATGCGCACGACCTGTTCTCCCGCTTCGGATACCGTGTACTCAAGGCACGCTGGTCGGGCACCACCGGCAGCTCCAGCTATACCATTGTGTTGCGGGTGATCGGCAATGATCAGATCAATATTGTGGCCAATCTGATGTCGATTATCTCTAAAGAAGAGGGGGTGCAGATGCGTTCCATCTCCATCGATTCCAATGACGGTCTGTTTCAGGGAAACATTTCGGTGATGCTGGCCAACACCTCTATGCTAGAGCAGCTGATCAGGAAGCTGAAAGCGGTGAAAGGGGTGAAGTCGGTGACCCGTCTCAATTAAGCGGGAGGAGTATTCAGGGTGAGAAGCAGCTGTTGCACATACTCTCTCTGAAAATCATCGGGACGGAGAATCTCATCATTGTAGCGGATGAGATCGATGTCGATAATCACCTTTCCCAGATATTTGTCTCTCGGAGAACGTCCTACCGCACGTTCCGTCTGTTTGATCTTTTCAATCACCTCCTCGGGCAACCACTCAGTTTCGGCTTTTGCCAGCACATTCCGGAAAAGAAAGGAGTATTTCTCATCGTCCGGTTCCGACAAGATCGGCTGACTGAATACAATGTCCGGAAAAAGACGCGTCAGCATCCTTTTGGCTTTGTCGATATTGGTCTTCGCGAACGTGTTGGATCCTATGCTTAGTAAAATAGTGCTCATGCTGATAAATTGAACGACAAATATACACATTTTTGATGAAAATGACCGGAGAAATGGGAAATCTATTATCTTTGTTTCAATATTACTATTAAAAAATGAAAAATTTAACCGGGACACTTATCCTGTTTGGTTTGATTCTTTTCAGCAATCTCTATGGTCAGGATACAAAGCCGTTGATCTACCGGATCAATATCAGGGAGCATATCGGCAGCAACAGTTGGATCTATCTGCAAAACGGACTGCATCAGGCCAGGGAGAAAGGGGCCCGTACCGTATTGCTGCATATGAACACCTACGGCGGAGGTGTCCTGGAAGCCGATTCCATGCGCAGTGCCATCTTGAATTACCCGCTACCGGTATATGTCTTTATCGACCTTAATGCTGCATCGGCCGGAGCGCTGATCGCCATCGCTTGCGACAGCATCTTTATGCGAAAAAGTGCTTCCATTGGTGCGGCAACGGTGGTGGAGGGTGCCGGCGGTGCGGCTGCCCCCGATAAGTATCAGTCCTACATGAGGGGCATTATGCGTGCCACGGCGGAGAGTCACGGTAAAAGGGAGACGATCGTAGATGGGGACACGATTCGTAAATGGAGGCGCGATCCGTTGATCGCTGAGGCGATGGTCGATGAGCGGATCGTCGTGCCGGGATATGCCGACTCCACACAGATCCTGACCCTGACGGCCAGTCAGGCGATGGAGCTGGGCTATTGCGACGGCATCGCGGAGAGCGTGCACGAACTGGTTGTGGTTCATCTGGGTGAAAACGATTACCGGATAGAAACCTATAACCCCACCTTTTATGATCAGGTGAAGGGCTTCCTTACCAACGGTGTGGTGCAGGCGCTGCTGATCATGTTCATCATCGGTGGCATTTACTTCGAATTGCAGTCGCCCGGCGTCGGCTTCCCCACGGCGGCAGCCATCACGGCGGCGATCCTTTACTTTGCGCCGTTGTATCTCACCGGGTATGCCCAGAACTGGGAGGTGCTCCTCTTTGTGCTGGGGTTGATCTTTATTGTCTTTGAGATCTTTGTCTTTCCCGGATTCGGGTTCTCCGGCATCACGGGGATTGTGCTCCTCATTTCCTCGCTGGTGCTGGCGCTGATTGGGAATATCCGTTTCAGCTTCGAAGGAGTGAATTCTTCCGACCTCTTCCGCGCGGTGATGATCGTGCTGGGAGGGTTGGGTATGGGAGTGGCGGTGATCCTGTATCTGTCGAGCAGGATAGGCAAACCGGGGCTATTGAACCATGCGGCGCTGCATGCCGATGAGGAGGGGTTTGTCTCTGTTCCGATGGAGCCGCTGATGCTCGTCGGGAAAACAGGTGTGGCGGCTACTGTCCTGCGCCCCTCGGGGAAGGTTTACCTGGAGGGATCTTACTACGATGCCATTTCCTTAAAAGGGTTTATTGAAAAAGATGAGGTGATAGAAGTAAAAAGGTATGAGAACTTCCAGCTCTATGTGGTAAGGAAAGGTTCCTCGTGAACCGCTCCCTGTCAAACAGAAAACCCTGAGAGCGTGTCTCAGGGTTTAGTCTATGCCCAATCTGTATTCGGGGATGTTTAGTTGTATGCTGCCAGCTCCTGTTCCGTATAAGCGGCTTTCTTACAAAAGAAAAAGAGCAGGTAAGGGAGAAACAACAAGATGATCGCCCAGATGATGTTGCTCACTGTGCTTCCTTTCTTCATATTGTTCACAAAGATATGCCCCAGCATACCCTCCACAACCAGTAATACCCCAATGATCAGATTGGTATTGTTCGTTGAGCCCATCAGAAAAGGTATCACCAACAGGGCAACGCCTATAAGCATTACAATCACTCCGATGTATTTCGCAAATTCTTTCATGTGTATAATAATTATGATTTTGATTTCGTAACGCAAATAAACACAAAATTCAACAAACAAGGAAATAATTTGGAATAAAAAACATGGCAGCGGCTGAAAAAAGAGGGGAAACCCCCAAAATCTCTCTTCCTGCTGCGGATGCATTTCTAAATTTGTCTATTTTTGTGGATTGTTTATCCAAAGAATGTAAAAGCAGTGAAGAAAATTGCTCTGTTTATCTATCAATGGATCCTATTTATGCCGTTGTTTCTGTTGATAACCTTGTGTACCGCCCTTACGGTCATGATCATGGCACCCCTTTTCGGAAGCCGATTTTGGGGATATTATCCCCCGCACTACTGGTCGCGGCTCACCTGCCGCCTGGCGCTCTGCAGGGTGAAAACATCGGGACATGAAAAGCTGGACCCGAGTCAGTCCTATGTGTTTGTCGCCAACCATCAGGGAGCGTTCGACATCTTTTTGGTTTACGGCTACCTGAATCAGAACATCAAATGGGTTCAGAAGCAGAGTCTTCGGAAATTACCTCTTGTGGGGTTTGCCTCGGAGAAAGCGGGCCACGTGTTTGTGGACAATACGACGGTTGCCGCTAGGGCCGCCACCATTGAAAGGGCAAAAGCGCAAATCACGGATGGGGTATCCATGGTGATCTTCCCCGAGGGAGCCCGCACCCGAACCGGCAAAATGGGACACTTCAAGCGGGGTGCCTATCATATTGCACGTGATCTGCAGCTCCCCGTGGTACCGTTGACCATCAATGGCCCCTATGATGTGTTAAAACGCAGCAGCCGCCAGATCAAACCGGGACAGCTGGAGCTGGTGATCCACGATCCGATACCTGCCGCATCCCTTACCGATGAAGAGCTGGCGGCACTGATCGGCCGTTCAAAGGAAACAATCCATGCTGCTTTGTGGGAGAAATACCGTTAGGAAAGGTCATAAAAAAGAAATGGTTGTCTCACGACAACCAATCTTCATTGTTAACCTTAAATCTAATACCATGAAAAACACAATGCAAATGTACGCGCATCTTCGCATTTCTCCAAAGGATCCGGGGGAAAATCCTTTCTTTTTAAATTTATTTAGTATTTTTCTCTCGGCAGGGCACCGATCAGAAGAGTTGTTTGCGTTTGTTTGCAAATTTTGAGGGGTCAGGCGTCTTTCGCCGCCAAGGCTGTCGGTATGTCGGTCTCCGAATCGGTAGGCCCGTCGCAGATTCTACCGGTACATCAGTCGTAGATCCTGTTGGCAAAGAAGTTCAACAATCCCCAGTTCAGCCGGTACCATCTTCTGGTGGCTCTCTGTTTTCCCCCAAACTGGAGCAGGAAGTGTGATCTGCCGGTGTTCTTGTTGAGGAAGCCCACATCCATAAAATCGAAATAGAGGAAGCCGGCCTCCTCCGATTGTTTCATGGCCGAGTAGAGGGTGAAGATGGTCGGATACAACAGCTTATAGCGTTTCGATTTGCCCCAGTAGTAGAGGCAATAGACGGTGCTTTTCTTCTCAAAGCCGAGAATGGCCCCGCCGATAATCTTTCCCTGATACCGTGTAAGCATGATTTTGCCTTTTCCCTTCTTCACATAGTGATGAAAGAAATTCTCAAAATAGGGATAGGGCGGAAAACGACGTCTGATCTTTTTGTGGTTGGTGTCCCTGATCAGCCGGTAGATCTCCGGCAGGTCGGCATCTGACTGCAGATCCTCCATCTTTACTCCTTTTCTCAATGCCTTGTTGACCTGGTTCTTCCGGGAGGCGGTCAGCTGATCCCAGATCTTTCTTTTTCGCTGCAGTGAGTTGCGGATATTGATGCATTTCACCGAATAAAACTGATTCTCACGGAACCCTTTGTAGCCGAAGATGGCATTTCCCAGGTTCTCGTAGCGGATCAGGAACACTTTGTTCTTCACCTCTTTCACCAGATGGGTGATCAGCAGATCGAACAGCTCTATCTGCGACAGGTTCTTTTCGAAGAAGGAGGGTGGCTGGGAGAGGATGCATCGCCTGAAAAGCGAATTGTGGAGAAACCGGTTTTTGCGGATGATGATGGCGAACAGGGCAGCAACAGGTCTCTCGTTGTCATAGGCGATCAGCATAAACGGGGTACAGGCGGGGATATGACTGTAGTGGTCGAAAGAGGAAGGAGAATGGAAAAAGTTGATCTCTTCCAAGGGGGGGAGCTCCTGCTTGTGATAGTATGTCTTTACACTGAAACCCATGTTGAAGAGTTGCGATTTATAGCATCCTTCACAAATGTACTAAAAAAAATTAAATAACCTCCGGATCCGCAGGGATCCGCAGGGATCCGCATACTTTTTTACGGCCAATTCGGCGCTGGATCCTATTTTATTTCGTAATTTTGTAAAACGAGCATGAGATTCATTCACAAACAAAAACTTTTATGGCAAAGAAAATTCTGGTAACCGGCGGAACGGGATATATTGGGTCCCATACCGTTGTTGAACTGCAGCAGGCAGGTTATGACGTAGTCATCATCGATAATCTCTCCAATTCGAATGCCGAGGTAATCGAAGGGATCACCCGCATCACCGGAAAGCGCCCGGTTTTTGACAAACTGGACTGCACAGATAGGGCCGCTTTGAAGGCACTGTTTCAAAAATACACATTCGATGGCATCATCCATTTTGCCGCCAGCAAGGCGGTGGGTGAGTCGGTACAGCAACCGTTGATGTATTACCGCAACAACCTGGTTTCGTTGATCAATTTACTCGAATTGATGCCCGAATACCACGTGAAGGGCATTGTCTTCTCTTCCTCCTGTACCGTGTACGGGGAGCCGGACAGCAACCCCATCGATGAGAACGCACCCATCAAGCCGGCTGCTTCGCCCTATGGGAACACCAAGCAGATCAATGAGGAGATTATCCGGGATTTCATTGCTTCGGGAGCACCCGTTAAAAGCATTATTCTGCGCTATTTCAATCCGATCGGTGCCCATCCCTCCGCCGAGATCGGGGAGCTGCCGCTGGGGGTGCCGCAGAACCTGGTGCCTTATATCACGCAGACAGGCATGGGCATACGTCAGCAACTGAACGTTTTCGGTGACGATTACGATACACCCGACGGATCTTGTATCCGGGACTTTATCAATGTGGTGGATCTGGCAAAAGCGCATGTGACAGCCATTGAACGAATGCTTACGGATCAATCGGATGAAAAGGTGGAGATCTTCAATTTGGGTACCGGTACAGGCCTGTCGGTGCTGGAGCTGATCCGTCTCTTTGAGAAGGTCTCCGGGAAACCACTCCACTATCAGATTGTGGGACGTCGTGCAGGAGATATTGAGCAGATCTGGGCCCAGCCGGACAAAGCCAACAACATCCTGGGCTGGAAGGCGGAGGTGGCGATCGAAGATACGATGGCCTCGGCCTGGAAATGGCAACAACGGCTGCGCGAGAAAGGAATCATGTAGGAAATGAGAGATCAATGCATAAAAGGTTCGTAGTACACTTCGAACCTTTTATGCCATATACGGGTGATTCGGTTTAGAAATAGTACTCAATCATCAGGTAATAATCCTCTTCCCCGTTCAATGATTTTTCCATCTCGATTTTATTTTCTCTGGCCAACCAGCCTATGGCGGTATAGATCTCCTTTTCCGTTAATCCGGATGCTTCGCGCAACCTGGAGATGTTCCACTTCTGGTTGTTGTTCAGCAGGTTCCAGATGATACCTGCATGGGTGCCGATCAGTTTCTTGTTCATAGCGATGCCTCTTATTAGGGTGGTCTGAGTGGATGATACACGCAACCCGATGGGGTTAACCATCGGTCTTCATTGAAACGCCCGATCTCCTCTGTTTGTTCGGAGGAGGAGAGAGAAAATCTTCTCTGTCAGGCTAAAAAAAGGATCAGATAGAGATAAGCTGCCGGCACGGCCACCAGCAGACTGTCGATGCGATCCAGCATTCCGCCGTGACCGGGGATCAGATTCCCCGCATCCTTCACCGAGCAGGTACGTTTGATCAACGATTCGAAGAGGTCGCCCACCGTCCCAAACAGGGCAACGACTAAGGCAAACCCCATCCAGAAGAGGGGTGAGAACTCAGGAAAGAAGCGGGCGAAGAGGAGTGATCCCAACAGGGAGAAGAAGATGCCGGCGAAAAATCCTTCCACTGACTTGTGGGGAGAGATATGAGGAATCAGTTTATGCTTACCGGTGAGCGAGCCGAAGAAGTAGGCGGCTGTGTCATTCACCCAGATAAACACAAAAAGAGCCAGCAGGGGCACCCAGTCATAGCCACCGGCTGCCCGGCTGTGCTGATAGGAGTAGGAAATCACCATCAGCAGGCTGAGCGGCATCGTGATGTACATCTGCCCGAATACAGAATAGATGATGCCGTGCAGGATATCGTGCCGCCGTATACAGATGGCCGAGGCGATGAGTATCAGCAGATAGACCAGCATACATACCGGCAATGCATAAAGGGAAATCCCCTCCAGAAAGAGATATACCGATATGAACAGCAGCAATCCAAGGGCAATGTTGAATATCTTACTGATGGCATGGGAGGTGTCCTGCTCCACCATGCGGTAAAACTCGAACAAACCCAGGGCGAGGATGATCCCGAAGACAGCCAGAAAGAAATAGCGTCCTCCGAACACACCCAGAAGGATCACCAGGATATAGATGATACCAGCCCCTGCACGTGTAAGCAAATTATGTACATTCAATTTGCAAATGATTTAATTCAAGTTTCGCATGGTATATATACAGCTAAATTCTCGACTGACAATGTTTTGTGACCCATATTTGTCCTCGTTCACTAAAAGAGCAGAACTTGCTACGCTTTAAACAGCTGCTCTTTTTACGTTCCTCGAGGTCAATGGGTCCCCACAAAACATTGATAGGTCTCATCTTTAGCTGTATCTACCCCAATTTCATGAACATGCGAAACTTGAATGATTTAAAAAACATGTAAAGATAGGGATTATTTTACACAAACAGGGTGCAGCAATGGTAAATCCCGGCGTTTTATGCCTCCTCTGCGGGTGCTTCCGCTGGATCGCCGGCATCGGAAGCTTTCTCTGCTTCAAGGTCGATATGGTTTTCCATCAGAATGTTATACCAGGAGATCATTTTTTTTACGTCGGAGGCATACACACTCTCGCGGCTGTAATCAGGGAGCACCTCTTTCAGGTAGGCAAACAACTCGTTACCCGATGCCTTCGCGCCTACAGAAGCCTTTCCACCGTTCTCTTTCTCCTTCATCCGCTTCAGTACTTCCCGCAGGGGTGTGTCGCCGTCGCTGGTATAGACAGAGACATCGCTCAGGGCAACGATCTTCTCATGCGCATACACCGGCAGTCGTTTGCCGTCGGCAAGTGATTCAACGATGTTCAAGTTCTTTCCGGTAGAGATGAGCTTGTATAAACCGGGACGGCCGGTGACCGATAATATTTTGGATAACATAAGGGTGTAATTTGCGTTTAATTTCAGTTTTTTTCAAGGTGCAAAAATACGCAGACTCTGCCATATTCGCAACTTTTATGGCGAAATGTGGTGAAATTTCAAAAAGAGTGACAGCGGACAACCTTTTTTTGTCCCAAATAAGCGCTCCGTTTAAAAAAAATGGTCTACTTTCGCAAGGGTATACACATAACATCCATTTCGAAATGTACAGATTGATCATTTTGATATCTCTGGCTGCCACTCTGTTTGTTTCCTGTAACGGAAATTGTTCGGGTGACCGCACAAGGGAGGCGGTGGATCCGGCCACGGATGCATGGACGACAGCCGACAGGAATGTGCTCTTTCTTGCGGTGGGCACCTACACCTCCGAGGCAGGCAGCCAGGGAATCTATCTCTATCGTTTTCATACCCTTACAGGAAAGGCCGATTCCGTGAGCATGACCGAAGTGGAGAACCCTTCCTATCTGACGTTCAGTCCCGATGAAAAGTATCTCTATGCTGTAGGAGAGAAGGATGAGCAGAGTAGTGTGGTACATGCATTCACCTTTCACAAGGAGAACGGTTTGCTGCGGGAGATCAACGTACAGCCTGCAGGTGGTGCGGGACCCTGTTATATCACCACCGATGCGAAGGGAAGAAACGTCCACACGGCAAACTATGGCGGGGGCAGTATCTCTTCCTTTCAGGTAAATGAGGACGGCGGTTTGTCTCCGGTGCTCTCCGTGATCCGCTTCAGCGGGTCAGGTCCCGACAGTCTGCGGCAGAAGCAGTCCCATCTGCACAGTGTGGGTTATTCTCCCGACGGACGGTTCCTTTTTGCCGCCGATCTGGGGAGGGATAAACTCTGCCGATTTCCGGTGAATGAGACCCCCTTTCAGGGTCAGCCGGTTATACGGGAGAGTGACCTGAAAGAGATAGAGACACCTGCCGCTACCGGTCCCCGACATTTTGTCTTTCATCCCGACGGCGGGAAGTACCTCTACCTGCTGGGTGAGTTGTCGGGAGAGGTGGTGGTCTATGATTATCATGCCGGTGAACTGGTGCAGAAGCAGGTGATCGCTGCCGACACGGTGGGTGCACGCGGAAGTGCCGATATCCATGTCTCACCTGACGGTCGTTTTCTGTATGCCTCCAACCGGCTGCAAGCCGATGGCATTGCCATCTTTGCCATCGATCGGCAAGAGGGCACCCTCACAAGAGTGGGTTACCAGCCCACGGGCAGGCACCCTCGCAACTTTGTGATCACTCCCAATGGCCGGTTTCTGCTGGTGGCCAGCAGAGATGACAACAAGATACAGGTTTTTTCCGTGGATCATCGTACAGGCTTGTTGACCGATACGGGGCAAGATATTCATTTGAGCAAGCCGGTATGCCTGAAATATGCCCTGCCAGATTAAAATCGTTTCGGAAGAGTTTTTTGTTACCTCAGTCTCTGAAGTAGTCATTTAGAGGTTTTTCCCGAACCTTGAGGGGGCCCATTGTGCTATGTTTGTATCGCAAATTCGTCGAAAGAGCGAAATTTGAATTGATCAACCAACAAAATTATAGCAACAATGAAGAAAAAAACATTTTTAGTAAGTTTGATTGCCCTAATGACCATCGGGTTAACAGGTGTAAATGCACAAACACCGATCTATTGGGGTGTGAAAGGTGAAATGAATCTGTCGAACTTTTTGCTCAGTGATTTGGATCAGCTGTCGAGCAAAATGAAGGTGGGACCGAATTTGGGCGGATTTATGAGAATTGAACTGCATGAGAACTTTGCCCTTCAACCGGAACTGTCGTTTTTCTATAGAAATGCGAAAATGGAAGTCGGCTCGCAAGATGATACCTTTACACAATGGGGTATGCAGCTGCCGATATACGCTTTGGGCCAGTATAAAACGAATGGCGGATTGTTCTACGGAGGAGTGGGACCGTTTGTGGGATTGGGATTTGATGCCAACCTCGATGATCTTGACATAGACCTCTATGAGGAAACAGCGGGAAAAACACCGATGAAACGTTGGGACTTTGGGCTCGGACTCCTGTTGGGATATGAGTTCAATAACGGATTGCAGGTAAACGCAGGGTATCAGTTTGGATTGGTGAATCAGGTGGATGATCTGGGAGGATTGGATAAAGTGATCAAAACCACGGGTGATCCCAAGATGCGCACCCAAACCGTGAATGTGGGAGTAGGATATCGTTTTTGAACTCAGTTTTTCATTGAGACAATCTCCCCGAACAGAGTCTTTTCTTTCTGACCCCGACAAACATTCGCTCACAACGACTGTCTGTCGGGTCTTTTTCTCCCTTTTTCTGTATATTTGTACGTTTGTTATATGCGAAACGGTAATCGAAAAATGAAATTACGAAAACAACGGTTTTTTATTCTCAGTTATGATAAAAAAACAGCGCTGAT
>JAQVWR010000006.1:0-23197 GCA_028709605.1 Proteiniphilum sp. | reverse complement strand
TGTCGGGTCTTTTTCTCCCTTTTTCTGTATATTTGTACGTTTGTTATATGCGAAACGGTAATCGAAAAATGAAATTACGAAAACAACGGTTTTTTATTCTCAGTTATGATAAAAAAACAGCGCTGATTGCATCGGTCGTCATCAGTTTTATCCTGGCGTTTGTCTTGTTGTCTTCGTCGATGTACTACGTCGTTTCGTTGGTAAAGAAAAGCGGGATGCAGATGATTGATATCATTACACCCGAGTCGGTGGTGACGTTGTTGGCCAATACGTTGTTTTTCTATTTCCTTTTTCGGCTGCAGTTTTGGGCTGTCACGCATTTTCTCCACCGCCCGCGCATCATGTGGTTGCTCTTATTGGGCTTGTTCGTGGTACTCATTTTCCTGAGCCCTCTTTTCTCACAATTGCAATGGTGGTGGTTTCGCGCTCAGGTATCCCCCGGAGCTTATTCTACCCTGAACTATGTGAAAGACCTGATCATCCTGATCATCTCTTTTCTGTTCACGATGTTGATCTATTTTATCAATCAGAGTCAGGAAAAGGTGACCGAAAACCAGTACCTCGTTTACGAGAATCTGCAAAACCGTTACAATGCCCTTAAGAACCAGACGGATCCCCATTTTTTGTTCAATTCGCTGAATACGTTGAACGGGTTGATCGGATATGATGACCAGCGTGCCAGGGATTATGTAGAACAATTATCCTGCGTGTTTCGTTATACCATGCAGAACAGAGAGGTATCCAGATTGTCCGATGAGTTGGAGTTTGCTGAGTCTTACATCTACCTGATGAAGATCAGATATAACGACGGATTGGATGTGCAGATACGTATGGACGATGAGAAAAAGGGGTACTATATGATTCCGTCAGGACTGCAATTGCTGATTGAGAACGCCATCAAGCATAATGTCGTAAGCAGGAGAAGCCCTCTTCATATTGTGATTGAGACGCTGTCGGACGACAAGCTGCGTGTAGAGAATAACCTGCAGATCAAAACGGGAGAGAGGCAAAGCAACGGGTTGGGGTTGTCGAATCTGAATGAACAGTATCGATTGATGTTCGGGAAAGAGATCGTTGTGTGTGCTGACGGCGGGTTATTTTCTGTTGAGATCCCGCTGGTAAAAGATATGGATATTTCTCAACGCAAAGGAAAGTATATGCAATGAAAGTAGTGATTGTTGAAGATGAGTTTATTGCCGCCCGCAACCTGGAGCGGATGATACAGACGGTGGATGGAAGCATGGAGGTCATCGCCGTGCTGCAAACCGTGGAGGAGTCTGTAGAGTGGTTTTCGATGAATGCTTCTCCCGACGTTGTTTTCATGGATATTCATCTGGCCGATGGGGATGTCTTTTCGGTTTTTGAGAAGGTAGAGATTCGCAGTCCCATTATTTTTACGACCGCATACGATGAATACGCCTTAAAAGCATTCGAGGTCAATAGCATCGATTATCTGCTGAAGCCGATCAACCGAAAAAATCTCGAGAAGGCGTTGCAAAAACTCTCTTTATTCACCTCAAAACAGAATAACGCAGAGCTTGTCGCGCAAATCGTACAATCTATGTATGAAGCGAAAAGCCTCTATAAGAAGCATTTCCTTATTCCGTATAAAGACAAGTTCATTCCACTGTCGGTGGATGAAATTGCCTATATCTATACCGAATTCAAGATGACAAAAATTGTTTGCTTCAATCATAAAACCTTTACTCTGGACAGCTCGCTCGATGAAATGATGAGCCGGTTGAATCCTTTCCACTTCATTCGTGCCAACCGGCAATACATCGTGGCGCATTGCGCCATCGTTGATCTGTCGGTTTGGTTCGGAGGAAAGCTGGCAGTAAACCTTTCGGTGGAGACCCCCGAGCGAATCATTGTCAGTCGGGCACGAAATAAGGACTTTAAAAATTGGTATATGGATAACGCTACATAATTTTTTCAATTGTCATAGGGCAGGATGGTTGCCTGATTGCCCATGAAAAGGAAGTAATATTTCGACGGAAATGACGTTTCAAGACGCATTATTGTCGTTTGAGAGGCTATTTTGTGCACTTCAGTCATTTATTTTACTAGATGCAGGTTATTTTCTTATATTTTTGCAGCCATACATGAAATTGAAAATTACAGCCAAAACAGAAGAAATTGCAATAATGAATTTACACAAACAACAATTTACTGGTTTATTGGTACTCTTCACGCTTTTTGTTTTCCCCCTTTCTGCACAGCAAAAACTGTCGCTGGACGAGTGTCGTAGGATGGCACTTGAACAGAACCGGGAAATTCGTATCGCGCAAAACGAAACACAATCAGCGGCGTATACCAGGAAATCTGCGCAAACGCATTATCTACCCAAGATAAACTTCGGTGGTGCCTGGTTGCGTACAGGCAAGGCTTTGCAGCCGTTGGAGAATGACCTGTTCCTTCCGGTTGTGCCCTTCAATACGATCGATCCTGCAACGGGGAAGTTTAACCCGGAAGCATTAAAAGATCCCGGAACGGCTATGAATACGCTTGTGATCAATCCTGAGACAGGACAACCCATGGTCGATCAGGCGGGCCATCCCATCTTCAAGAACTATGCGATGCTGCCGGCCGATCAACTTGTTTTTGATCATAAGAACAGTTATTACGCCCGCTTTACCGTCAGCCAGCCACTGTTTACGGGTTTTAAAATTACCGAAGCCAACCATATTGCCCGACGAGCCGAGATTATTGCAAAAGAGAAGGAGGTGCTGACCCGGGCCGAGATCATAGCCAAGACCGATGAAGCATTTTGGCGGGTGGTGTCGCTGCAGGAGAAACTGAAGCTGGCAAACGCTTATGAAACGTTGCTCGACAGACTGGTCACCGACCTTGAAAATATGCATGACGAGGGGATCATTACGCGAAACGATGTGTTAAAAGCACAGGTAAAGCAAAACGAGGCAAAGTTGAAAACATTGCAGGCCGAAAACGGATGTGCGCTTTCCAAAATGGCACTGGCGCAGGTCATCGGAATGGAAGAGGATGATATTGAGATTGAATCAGATCAGATCACAGAACTTCCACCTGCCCTGCCTGCCTCCTACCATGGGGAGATTTTGCCCGATCGTCGTGCGGAGATCGCCATGCTGAAGGAGAAGACAGCTATTATGGAGTCGAAAAAAAATATCGAACGCGCCAGATTTATGCCCGATATAGTGCTTACCGGCGGGTATGGCTGGATGAATCCCAATCCCTATAACGGATTGAGAAATGAGTTCGGCGGAAACTGGAGTGTGGGAGTGGTGGTGTCGATGCCGGTTTTCACCTGGGGGGAGCGCCGGAACGATCTTCACGCTGCGAAGCTGAAAATGGAAAGCGCTGAGCTTGAGCTCAATGAAGCCCGTGAAATGATTGACCTGCAAATCCGTCAGAACCGTTATCGATACAGCGAGGCATTGAAAAAAGCGGAGATGACCGCTCTTTCAAAGGAACAGGCTGAGGAAAATATGCGCATAACCAGAGAGAATTTGACGGAAGGACGGAGCCGGCTGACTGAATTGCTTGAAGCCCAGTTGCAGTGGGAGAATGCCTCCTCGGAACATATCGATGCACTGGTAGAGATGAAGACAACGCTTCTGGAGCTGGATAAATCGACCGGTGAAATTTACAACTATCTTAATTGATACATACCGTTTAAACAAATAACATAGATCACAATGATGCAACTGACAAATAAAATTGCTTATACAACCTGTCTGCTCGCCATTTTTGCGGGCGGGTGCGGGAAGAAATCAACGGAAAGCAGCGGTGATGCCGCGAAAACCGCAACAACCGTAACCGTTTATACGGCGAAAGAGATGGAATATACTCCCGTGTTGAGTTTTACCGGTACGGCCGAAGCAAACAGAGAGGCCGATCTCGGCGCTTCCATCCCGGGACGGGTGGAGAAGATTCACTTCGCCAAAGGCAGTTATGTCCCCGAAGGAGCCCTGATAGCCGAATTGTCAGACGAAATGCTGATCCAGGCAGAGATTGAACTGGAAGCGATTCGCAAAGATTTTGAGCGGATGAGCCGCCTGAAAGAAAAAGAGAGTGTGAGCGTGATGGACTATGATCATATCAAGGCTAAGTTCGATGCCTCACAAACCAAAGTAAATATGCTGAAGAAGAACACCTCTATTACCGCTCCCTTTGGAGGAGTTATCACCGACATCACCGTGCAGGAGGGAGAAAATTACACGTTTATTCCTTCTGTAAGCTCCGATCTGAAGGTACAGGGCGGTATCCTTACTATCCGCCAGCTGAATCCGTTGAAAATAGCGATCGAGGTGAACGAGAAAGAGATTGGTTCCATCAGCCGGGGGCAACAGGCAGAGGTGTCGTTTGATGCCTATCCCGGTGAGGTTTTTGCAGGAAAGGTGAGTTATATTTCACCCGTCCTGTCTACGATGAACCGTACCGCCACGGTGGAGCTGACGATTCCCAACCGAGAGATGAAACTGAAGCCGGGTATGTTCTGCCGGGTCTCGATTTCAATGGTACCGACAACCGGCGTATTTGTCCCCTTAAATGCTCTCTACCGGCAGCAGGGAACGGGAGAAGATTACCTCTTTGTGGTGCTCGGTCAGAACAAGGTCACTCGTCGGAGAGTCACCCGTGGCGAGTCAAAAGAGGAGCTAATCCATATTCCTGAAATCAAGGCTGGCGAAAGTGTCGTGGTCGATGGGAAAAATAAATTAAACGAAGGTTCACCCGTTGAAATCGTAAACAGGTAACAGAGAGTTTGTCCTACTTTTGATCATCTTATAAACAACATACAAATGAAATTACCCGAAATAGGTGTAAAAAGACCTGTGGCAACTGCGATGCTATTTATCGCAATTCTTCTGCTGGGAATCGTCTCGCTGAAGATGTTGCCGCTCGACCTGATGCCGGAAATGGAGTTCCCCTCCATTACGGTGATCACCGTATATCCCGGAGCCTCAGCCAATGAGGTGGAAGAGCAGGTTACCAAGCCGTTGGAAACCGTGCTCTCTGCCGCTGAGCGCCTGACGGAAATCAAATCCACATCGAAAGAGAATGTCTCCTTTATTCAACTCAGTTATGAATGGGGCGGTGATGTGACTTCCGCGGCAAACAATGCACGTGACCTGATCGAGCTGGCGAAAAGCCGACTGCCGGACGCTGCACAACAGCCGATTATTTATAAGATCAACTCCTCGATGATGCCGGTACTGGTATATGCCATCAATGCCGATGTGCATTACAGCGGCATTGAACATATCGTGGAGGATGATATCTCCGCTGCCTTGCGCAAGTTAGACGGAGTGGGCACAGTCGTTTATCTGGGACAGCCTGAACGTGAAATTAAAGTATCGATCAATCCGCAACAAATGAAGGCATATGGCCTGTCGACGATGCAGATCTCGGCAATGCTCAAAGCCAGCAATATCAATGTCCCTGCGGGAAATATCAATCTGGGCGTGTATGATTTTGCGGTGCGTGTGCCCGGGAAGTTCGAATCGGTTGACGAAATAGGCAACACGGTATTGAAGGCCTTCAACGGTCAGGTTGTCCGCCTGAAAGATGTAGCCGTCATAGAGGATTCCTTTAAGGAAAAAGAGTCGTTTGCCCGTAACCATATAGGCGAGGGAGTGGCTTTAATGGTACAGAAACAGTCGGGGGCCAACACCGTGGATGTGGTAGAGGCTGTCCGTGCGAAGATGGGAGAGCTGAAGAAACAGCTGCCTTCTGATATTCAGGTGCATGAGGTACTCACCTCCGATGAGATTGTGGTCGGTTCCATCAATAACCTCACCTCTTCCATTTGGTATGCGCTGATTTTTGTGACATTGGTTGTGCTGATGTTTCTGCGGGAGTGGAAATCGAGCTTCATCGTTTTCATCACCATGCCGGTCTCCCTTATTTCCGCCTTCATTGCGATGTATATCATGGACTATACCATCAACATCTTCTCGTTGATGTCGCTGGTCATTGCCATCGGTATGGTGGTGGATAATGCCATTGTGGTACTTGAAAATACGACACAGCATATCGAGAAGGGGGCTGATCCCAGGCAGGCGGCCATCTTTGGAACGTCGGAGATGGGAATGGCTATTGCTGCATCCACTGCGACAACGTTGGTGGTATTTCTCCCGCTTCTTTTTATGGAAGGTATTGTGGGAATCATGTTCAAGCAACTCGCCATCCTGACGGTAGTCTGTATGATCACGTCGCTCTTTACGGCACTTACGCTGACGCCCATGCTTTCGTCGAAGTTGTTGAAGAAGGCTCCCCGCAACAAAGAGGGACAGCGCCATACCAAGATGTATACGGCCAGTGAGAAGCTATTCAACAGTGTTGAAAACGGCTACAAGAATATCCTGGGCTGGGCGGTCTTTCACAAAGGGATCACGCTGATTGGTGCGTTGCTTCTTTTCGTTCTGACCATGTGGTTAGGAAAAGGCATTGGTACCGACTACATTCCCGATTTCGATACGGGAACAGTCTCCGTGGTGTTTGAAACCGAGGTGGGTGCATCTGCGGCCCAGACAGACAGCGTGGGGCAGCAGATATTGAAGATCATGCTCGACAACGTTCCTGAAATGGCGAAAGGAGCCATTGCTTCCATCTCGGGACAGACCCGTGACGGGCTACTCACGACCGTCGGGTTCAAAGAGGGAAAAAACGTCGGAACGGTCATTTGCCACCTGGTGCCGGTTGGACAACGGAGTCGTTCTGCCGCCGATGTGGCTGAATCGATCCGTCAGCAGGTGGAATCGATCCCGCAGATCGAGAAGGTGACTGTACAGGGAGGAAGTGCGCTGGCTGCGGCCGTAACGGGGAATAAAAAACCCATCGAGATTATTGTATCCGGGAATGACCTGGATCAGATCAAAACCGTGGCGCTCGATTTTGAGCAAAAGATGATTGCCGAAAAAGGTTATAAGGATGTTTCAACCACTGTCGATCCCGGTAAGTTAGAGGTACAGGTGCGGGTCGATAAGGATAAAGCATCGCTGATGGCACTGAATGTTGCCATGGTGGGAATGCAGGTTCGGCAGAACCTGTTTGGCACCGAATCGGGTGACTTCACGGAAGAGGGCGAGGATTACGGTGTTTTGATACAATATGCACCGGAGTACCGCAATGAAGTGTCGAAGCTTCGTGATATGCAGATTACCAACCTGCTGGGGCAGCAGGTATCTCTCTCGTCGGTAGCCGACATTGTGGAAGAGACCGGGCCTATTGAGATCCAGCGGCTGTCACAACAGAGATATGTAAAGGCTGTTGCTAATTTGAACGAAATTTCCTTAGGGGATGCTACTCAGCTGGCTCAACAACTGATCGATGAAAGTACCATTCCGGAAGGGGTAACCGTGGAGATCGGGGGACAGGTCGAAGATCAGTCTTCATCATTTCAATCTCTCTATCTGATTTTCTTTTTAGGAATCGCTTTGGTATATATGGTGATGGCAGCGCAGTTTGAATCATTTAAAGACCCCTTTATCATTCTTTTTGCCATCCCGTTTACCCTTGTGGGCGTCATCCTGGCATTCTTTGTTACCCATATCACCTTGAGCGTGGTAACCTTTATCGGACTGATCATGCTTGTGGGGATTGTGGTGAATAACGGAATTGTGCTGGTTGACTATACCAACATGTTGCGTAAACGAAACTATACGCTTCGCGATGCCGTAATGGAGGCGGGCCGTTCGCGTCTGCGCCCTGTGCTGATGACCTCGTTGACCACTATTCTCGGTATGTTGCCCATGGCACTCAGTACAGGAATGGGAAAAGAGATGTATGCCCCGTTGGGGATTACGATTATCGGAGGACTGCTGATTTCTCTTCTGACCACGCTGATATTGGTACCCACCATGTATTCGGCAGTCTATCACCGTACGCTGATCAGTGATCGGGCCTTGGTACGGTTAAAAAAGAAAATAGAGAGAATCGGTGAGAATAGGAAAAAATAATCAGGATGATCGTGGTTGATCGCCTTTCGCTATCCATTCCAAACAAAGTTAAAAAAATGAAGTTTATCTATATCACATGTAATGTAAGTATGCTGGAAGCTGTGACACAGTTGCTCGATGAGGAGAAGTACACCGATTATCAGGTGATCGAGCAGGTGACAGCCAAAAGCCGGTGGAGCGAACCCCGGCAGAATACAGCCGTATGGCCCGGATACAACTCTTCTGTTCTCGTGCAGGAGGCTGATCCGGAGAAGGCAAAGTCATTGATCCAACAAATCAATCAGATGAATGCTTCGGCATTCAAAAACGGTGAACTGGTGGCTGCCTATCTGTGGGGAGTGGAGGAACATGCCGAGGTCAAACCGGTTGAATGATCATCCGTTTCCTCCTGCGGGCATTCGCGGCTGTTGATGCTTACAACGCTCCCAAATGCTCAACCTCGTTGATGTTAAACGGAGTGGCCTGATAGACGAAATAGTTCAGCCAGTTAATATAAAGCAGGTTGGCATGTGATCGCCACTGCACCAGGGGGGGCTGTGAGGGGTCGTTGTTCCGGTAGTAGTTTTGGGGAATGGATACTGAATCCATTCCTTTTTTCATATCACGCATATATTCGTTGTGCAGGGTGAGCGGTGAGTATTCTGAGTGACCGGTCACATAGAACTCCCGCCCGCCGCGTGAGGAGACAATATAAACTCCTGCTTCCTCCGACTCGGAGAGAATTGTCAGCCCCGCATGCTGCTTGATCTCTTCCGCCCGGATGGTGGTGTGGCGACTGTGCGGCGCATAAAACGCATCATCAAATCCGCGGAAGAGCGGGAAAGCGGGGTCGTTGAGTGTGTGACGAAACACGCCGAACAGTTTTTTTTCCAGTGGATACTTGTGAATGCCGTAGAAATGATACAGCGCAGCCTGGGCACCCCAGCAGATGTAGAAGGTGGAGGTGACGTGGGTGCGTGCCCAATCGAAAATGTGGGTGAGCTCCCCCCAGTAGGTCACTTCCCGGAAGGGAAGCATCTCCACCGGTGCACCGGTGATGATCATGCCGTCGTAGTATCTTTTCTGCACTTTTGAGAAGGTGGTGTAAAACGACATCAAATGTTCAATGGGGGTGTTTTTGGGGGTGTGGGAGGAGAGTCCCAGAAACTCGATCTCTACCTGCAGGGGGGAGTTGGAGAGCAGCCGGATCAGATCGGTCTCGGTGGTGATCTTCAGCGGCATCAGGTTCAAAACCAGGATCTTCAACGGGCGGATATCCTGTGTGGAGGCACGCAGGTCGTCCATCACGAAGATATTTTCTTTTTTCAGTATTTCAATTGCAGGCAGTTTCTCGGGCAAATTGACAGGCATAATACATATAATCTTTTACGTTGTGGTCAATTAGCGGTCAGCGATCAGCTATCAGCTTATAGTAACACAATTTCTTCTTTTCGGATCTTTACTTCACAGTAGTGACATTGCAGCTCCACGTTTTCCTTGTCGATCACATGAAAGCGGGTCTTCATCGGCTCGTTGTTGGTGATGCATTTGGGGTTGTTGCACTTCACGATCTCGACGATCTCATCCGGCAGCACCACTTTTTTCTTTTCCACCACCTCGAAATTACGGATGATGTTCAGGTTCACATTGGGGGCAATCAGTGCGATCCGGTTGATCTCATCCTCGCGGAAGAACTTATCGGAGACCTTGATGATCCCTTTTGTGCCCATCTTGCTACTCTTGAGATTATTCCCAATGGTGATGCGGTTGCTCAGCTTCTGCAGTTGCAGCAGTGAAACCACTTTGAAGACAGCCTCGGTAGGGATATGGTCAATCGCCGTTCCGTTCTCGAGGGCTGCCACTTGCAATTCTTTTCTCATAATATACTCAACGTTTAAACAGTTATTTCACTTCGATGCCCAACAGATCACAGATGACCGCTTGTCGGGCGTACATGCCATTCTTCGCCTGTTGGAAGTAGTAAGCCTTGGGATTGTCGTCCACATCCTGACTGATCTCCTTCACCCTGGGGAGGGGATGGAGCACCTTCAGATTCTCTTTGGAGTCACTCAGCATCTCATTGTGCAACACATACACATTTTTCACTTTTTCATATTCCATCAGGTCGGTGAACCGCTCTTTTTGTACGCGGGTCATATAGAGGATGTCGGAGTCGTTGATCGCTTCGGCAGAGAAATCAGTGTACTCACTGTAGCGGATGCCTTTACTGTGGCAGAACGATTTATACTTGTCGGGGATGGCCAGCTCTTCCGGTGCCACGAAATGGAAAGAGGGGTTGAAGTGCGACAGTCCCTGGATGAGGGAGTGTACCGCCCGCCCATATTTGAGATCCCCCACGACGGTGATGTTGAGGTTCTCCAACGTACCCTGCGTCTCATAGATGGTGAACAGGTCGAGCATGGTCTGCGTGGGGTGCTGGTTGGAGCCGTCGCCGGCATTGATCACCGGCACGGGTGAGATCTCAGAGGCATAACGTGCCGATCCTTCCAGGTGATGGCGCATGATGATCAGGTCTACATAGTTGCTCACCATCATAATGGTATCTTTGAGCGATTCTCCCTTGGTGGAGCTGCTGGTGGCCGCATCGGAGAAGCCGATGATGCGCCCGCGCAGGCGGTTGACAGCGGTTTCGAAGCTGAGGCGCGTGCGGGTTGAGGGCTCAAAGAAGAGGGTGGCACACACCCTTCCTTTCAGCAGGTCCCGGTTGGGATTCTCTTTGAACCGGGAGGCGGTCCCCAGGATGCGGATGATATCTTCACGGCTGTAATCGCCAATATTCACTAAACTTTTTGGACTCATAGGTGACAGTTTTCGGGGTTTATGTTGTGAAAGCAAAATTAGAAAAAAAACCCTGCAATCAGATTGCAAGGTTTTGAAAAATGATCGTCACACTTCCAAATCTGTGTCAAACAGTTCGTGCCAGGGTAATCCCTGCATGTTGAGCTGTTCCATGAACGGATCGGGATCAAATTCTTCTACGTTGAAGACGCCCGGTTTCTTCCAGAGCCCTTGCATGAACATGATGGCGCCAATGGTGGCGGGCACACCGGTGGTGTAGCTGACCCCTTGTGCCCCGGTTTCCTGGTAGGCCGCCTCGTGGCTACAGTTGTTGTAGAGGTAGCAGGTACGCTCCCTGCCGTCTTTGATGCCCTTGATGCGGCAGCCGATGGAGGTTTGGCCGGTGTAGTTCTCTCCCAGCTTTCCAGGGTCGGGCAGCACCGCCTTCAGAAACTGGATGGGTACGATCTTCTGACCGTTGTACTCCACCTCGTCGATGCGAGCCATGCCGATGTTCTGGATCACCCGGAGGTGGGTGAGGTACTCCTGGCCGAAGGTCATCCAGAAGCGGGCCCGTTTGAGGGTGGGGTAGTTCTTCACCAGTGATTCCAGCTCCTCATGGAAGATCACATAAGATTCTTTCGGCCCAATCCCGGGATAGGTGAGCGGTTTGTGGATCTGGTGCGGTTCCGTTTCTACCCATTGTCCGTTTTCCCAGTACTTGCCTTTCTGGGTCACTTCGCGGATGTTGATCTCCGGGTTGAAGTTGGTGGCGAACGCCTTGCCGTGATCTCCCGCATTGCAGTCCACGATGTCGAGATAGTGGATCTCATCGAAGTGATGCTTTGCCGCATAGGCGGTGAAGATGCTGGTTACCCCGGGGTCGAACCCACAGCCGAGGATGGCGGTGAGACCCGCTTTCTTAAACTTCTCCTGGTAGGCCCACTGCCATTTGTATTCGAATTTTGCCTCATCCTTTGGTTCATAGTTGGCTGTATCCAGATAATTGACTCCCGCTTCAAGGCAGGCGTCCATGATGGTCAGATCCTGGTAGGGAAGCGCCACGTTGATTACCAGCTCCGGTTGGAAGGCATTCATCAGTGACACCAGTTCCGGTACGTTGTCGGCATCCACCCTGGCCGTTTGAATAGCGGTTCCCGTCCGGCGTTTCACATCTGCTGCGATGGCGTCGCATTTGCTTTTGGTGCGGCTGGCCAGCATGATGTCGGTGAACAGGTGACTGTTTTGCGCCACCTTGTTGGCCACTACCGTACCGACGCCGCCGGCGCCAATGATCAGAACTTTTCTCATAGGTATAACTTTTTTTTCGTGTTGATGATTCATTTTCAGCTGACGATCTCACCGCCTTGCGACAATGAAGAGCATCCGTTTCTGCAGCCGGTTCCTGACAGGGTCATTGCATGCTGCTGTCTACAAATATACAATGATTCCCGGAAATGGAAACGGTTTCTCAACTAAAAAATGGAAGTTTTGAAGCGAGGCCTTAATTTCGTATTCTTCCCGCGTGCCATGGTGATGACAGACAAGCCGCAGGAAAGCTACCTGCAGGTGGTGAAGATCATCCGCTGGAGCTCTACGAGGATCTCTCCAACCCGGTCGTAACAGCCTGTTTGAAGGCCGAATAAACGAGTGTCATTTTTTGGGGATTCGGACGCTCTGATGCCCGGGGAAAGTATGTTGATCGGAATAGAGCCGAAAATGGATGATATTCTAAAATAAATTTTTATCTTTGTGCAGGGTAATTCCATTATTTTTTGAAATAAAAGATTGTATGATAAGAGTGTGGTTGTCAGTCTGTATAAATAAGTAATTTTGACCAATTCCATACTCGAAGAGAATTATTTTATGAGCAGAATATACAGTATATTTACGGGTACCGGGAGCTATGTGCCGGCAAAGCAGGTGAAAAACGAATCTTTTCTCGCGAACGAGTTCTACGACTCAACAGGAGAAAGGATCATGACACCCAATGAGTCGATCGTGCAGAAATTTGAAGAGATCACTACCATTTCTGAGCGGCGCTATGCCGAAGATCACCAGGTAACCTCCGATTTGGCACTGATTGCCGCCCAGAGGGCTATTGAGGCTGCGGGGGTGGAGAAGGAGGAGCTTGATTACATCATCTTTGCACACAACTTCGGGGAGACCATGGAGGACAATATGCGGATGGATGTGGTCCCTTCACTTGCTTCGCGGCTGAAGCGGAAGCTGGGCATAGCGAATCCTTCAGCGATAGCATATGACATTCTGTTCGGCTGTCCGGGATGGATACAGGCAGTGATTCAGGCCGATTATTTCATCCGCTCCGGAGATGCGCAAAAAATTCTGGTTGTGGGAGCGGACATCCTCTCTCGCGTATCCGACCCGCACGACCGCGATAGCATGATCTATGCCGATGGCGCCGGTGCCGCCATCATGGAGGGACGCGAAAGTAACACACCGGTCGGGATTATGGGACATAACTCCCGCAGCGATGCGCTCGATTATGTACAGATGCTCCACATGGGATACTCATATAATTCTGAGCTGGCGAAGAAAAAGGATTACTATCTGAAGATGAATGGCCGCCGTCTCTACCAATATGCGCTGGAGAATGTGCCGAAAACCATCAAGGCGGGACTGGATAAGTTGCGGATCTCCATCAGCGACATTCGCAAAGTGCTGTTGCACCAGGCCAATGGTAAAATGGACGATGCCATCCTGCAGCGTTTGTTCAAACTATACAGTCTGAAAGAGGTGCCCGAGAGTATTATGCCGATGACCATCTCCTGGCTGGGCAATTCGTCGGTAGCCACCGTGCCCACCTTGCTCGATCTGATCACACGGGAGGAGATGGACGGTCACGACCTGAAGAGCGGCGACATTATTGTGCTGGCCTCAGTGGGTGCCGGGATGAATATCAACAGTATTGTCTATAAAATTCCTTAACGGAAAAGATCTTGTCAGGCCAGGTGGTATCCCTGACTCTGTAGCTCTGATACCCGGAAGAGTGCATACATCTCTTCATTGAGCGGATAGTCCCAGCAGCCCAGGCTATGGTGTATGTCTCCCCCGAATCCCGATTTGAACCTATAGAGGCCGTACATGGGATGATGGGGGTCAGGGATGGGAGAGATGCCGAACATATCATACTCGGTACAACCGGCAGCTTTCGACTGGCAGATGGCTTCCCACTGCAGGGCGTAGGTTGCCATCAGGTTGCGTTGCCGGGAGGAGGATGCTCCGTAGAGGTAGGATCCTCTCTCTTTGGTGATCACCAGGAACATCGCTGCCAGGGGCTGTTTTTCAAACTCAGCCACCAGCAGGCTTACCACAGCGGGTGAGCGGGTATCGTCGGCACGGGCGGTGAGCACTGCCTCAAAATATTTCTTCTCGTTGAGCAGGAGATGGTTTCGTTCGGCTGTTTCGCGATAGAGCTCATACCAGATGTCCATTCCCTCCATGCCCATTGTGCTGATGGTTACGCCTTTGCGGCGAGCCAGTCCGATGTTGTAACGGGTTTTGGCTTTCATCCGTTTCACCAGGGTATCGCTGTCGCAGGTCAGATCCAGGTAGATCGTGTGGGAAGGCAGAATGTTGGAAGAGGCTTTCCTGAAATTCCACTGATACGTGTTGAAATTGAACCGGAACTCCTGTGACGGGTTATCGGGTTCTCCTTTCCATATACCGTTCTCATCGAAATGATCCCTTTCTTTTGCCCAGTAAGATTTCCAACAGAGATCGTATCGGATCAGGATGCATTTTGGGGGAAGGTAGGAGCGGAGCGACTCCGACAGCTCTTCCAGAAAGATACCCTGGAACTCGTCGGCAGGTTCCAGCTCCGGTCCGTAGGGGATATAGGCAACGGTATGATTCCGGTCGATATGTTGCAGGATGATCAGCACATCGGAGTGGACCGTCGGCCGGTTATCGGTCATGCCATACAGTGCGGATTGGGAGGAGGTGAAGTTGACGGCGAGGGTGTCGGCACCCAGTGATGATTTCACTGCGGACCAGAATGCGGTTTGTTGTAAAATGGATGTGGCGTAAAGCTCATCAGTCTCTTTGCGCCGAATGTTTGTTAACATACCTTCTGCATTTTAAACCTGCAAAGGTAGCTATTCCTGTCGGGATAAAAAAACGGGAAGGATGGAGAGGCGCATCCCGATCCACGCTCCAACAGTCATTCTTCATGTCATAACCGCGAATCGTCAGAATTGATCCGGCTCGGCCTTGGCAGCGGTAGCGGTGATGCTTCTGAAATCGCTGTCAAAGCGGGAGAGCAGCATCTCGATCAGTTTCGCATGAAACGTGGTATATAGTTTGATGGTGACATGTTTCCTGTCTTTGCGCTTGATCAGTCCGAAACGCAATTCACTTTCCTCTACCCATATCTGAGGCTTGAAGAACGCTTCGTTTCTCCATAACAGCGTCCCATAGGTGAGTCGCCCGTCATTTGTGCGGCTCCATTTATCCGCCTGTTTATTGTCAATCGCCTCATAAATCCTGTCGAGCAGCAGATCCGGATGATCGGTCTGAATGATAATGGCCATATTTTTCTGTTTACCTGTCGTTTTTGTAACTCTCCACCGCCTTTTTGACCGAACCATGCAGCAGCAGCAGGTTCTTTGCCTGTTCGTAGTTCAGTGAGAGCTCATCGACGATCATGCGGGTACCTCTGTCCACCAGCTTCCGGTTGGTGAGCTGCATATTGACCATGCGGTTGCCTTTCACCCTGCCCAGTTTGATCATGGTGGTGGTGGTGATCATGTTGAGCACCATTTTTTGTGCTGTCCCCGATTTCATGCGGGTGCTGCCGGTCACATACTCCGGGCCCACTACCGGTTCAATTTTGATTTCCGCTTCGGCAGCTACCGGCGACCCGGGATTGCAGCTGATGGCCGCGGTGAGAATCCCTTTCTCGCGGGCACGTCGAAGTGCTCCGATCACATAGGGAGTGATACCCGAAGCGGCGATTCCTACCAGGGTGTCATTCTCGTTGATCTTGTATCCCATCAGTTCTTTCCATCCTTTGTCATAATCATCTTCTGCATCCTCTATTGCGTTACGGAGGGCATCGTCACCTCCGGCGATCAGTCCGATGACGTAGGTGTTGGACATGCCGAAGGTGGGAGGGATCTCTGAGGCGTCGAGCACGCCGAGTCGTCCGCTGGTCCCTGCTCCTATGTAAAAGAGGCGGCCGCCGCGCCGCATCCGCTCCACAATGCCGGTCACTAACTTTTCCACTTCGGGTATGGTTTTTTCGACGGCCAGGGCCACCTTCTGGTCCTCGGCATTGATTCCGGTCAGGATCTCCCGCACCGTTTTTTGCTCTAAGTCGTTATACGGAGACGTTTGTTCCGTGATTCTGATAAATGTCATATAAAAGATATCAATATTTCGATGATGTTGATTTTCGATTTGCAGCGTTGCTCATGCTATGATCCCTGCGGCTTTGCAAGCCGGTGATAGCGGATCAGCCCTGCCATGGGCGACTGTTCAATCTTTCCCGTTACCATTCCTTTTTCCGAAGCCGTCTCTCTGAGGATATCCGAAAAATGCCATGCAATGGAACCGACAAAATTAATGCAATTTTTCCGATAATCATACTGCATGACGTTTCTGTTGAAAAAAGAGGAGAAGCTATCGGTAACGATGTGGCGAATGGAGGGATCATCGATATGCTGATTGAGGAATGGCGACAAGCTTGCCAGGAATCGGCTTGGAAAAGGCTGTCGGTAGACCTTTTCAATGATGGTTGCCGGCGTGAGATGGTACGCTTCCAGCAGCGCTTCTTTGATCCCGTCAGTGAGTTGGTTTTTTAGTGCGTTGCTCACCAGTTGTTTTCCCAGGTGGGCACCGCTACCCTCATCACCCAGAATAAAACCGAGGGGGGATACCTGCCGCACGATTTTTTTCCCGTCCCATTGACAGGAGTTGCTGCCGGTACCCAGGATGCAGGCAATGCCCGGTTCGTGTCCGCAAAGGCTGTGGGCGGCAGCTAGCAGGTCGCTGTATACCTCTACACGGTCGGCGCCCAGTGTCTGGTGCAGGGCATTGCGCACGGCTGCTGTTTTAGAGGGGATGCAGCCGGAGCCGTAAAAGCAGACCGATTGTACTTTGCGGCCGGGTAGCTGCGGCAGCAGGTTGTTTTTGATCTCCTGAGCCATTGCCTCTTCGGACTGGTAAATAGGACTGATCCCCTGGCTCTGAAAGCGTCCGATGATTTCTCCGTGGCGTATCAGGCACCAGTCTGTTTTGGTGGCACCGCTGTCGGCGATCAGCATTGTATCTGTGAATTCTGAGGAATGCATGTAGATGGATATTTTTTTCGTATTGTTTTGCCAAGCTATGCAAAACGGATGCGTTATAGTTTGATATAGATATTTTTTTTGTAGAGAATATACCCGAAGAGCCAGCAAACGGTGATGAACAGCAATGCGTAGAGCAGCGATCCGAAATAATCACCGGCCCAGGGGCGTAGCAGCACTCCGTACGTGAATGATTTCACGGAGACAGGCTCTCCCTGGTATGAAACATGAATATTGGAGACCAAATTGGCCAACACACCGGCAAACACGTAAATAATCAGCGGGTTTACTCCGAAGGCGTGGAAGAAGCGGCTCCATCTCTCTTTTTTGCGGATATCGATGATCCAGATCAGCAGTCCCAGCAGCTGGGCAGCAAAGCCCGTGGTGGTGAGTACGAAGGTAGGGCTCCAGATTTTCTTGTTGATGGGGCAGCCGTATTGCAGCAGCAGTCCGGCGAAGGCAAGGATGGTTCCCCAGATCAGCAGTTTCTCTACACGGGTGTGGTTGTCCTTGTTCTCAACGATCAGCTTGCCGAACAGGAATCCTATCAGCACGTGGGCAATGGAAGGGATCGTACTGAGCAGCCCTTCGGGATCCAGGGCGATGCGTACCCCTTCGGGTGTAGTATCTTTGTACATATGACCGGTACCCCACAGGGCTTTGTCGACCACCGCGATGATGTTCTCTTCCGACATCTCAAAGCCCTTCGCGAAGCGAAGAATCAGATAGTAACCCAGCAGCAGGATGCCAATCACCCAGGGCAGCAGTCGATGTTTCACCGTGACCGCTGTAAGGGCTGCCAGTCCGTAGGCCAGGGCCAGTCTTTGGAGTACCCCCAGGATGCGGAGGGTGTCAAAATGGGTTGCTGCTGCACCGAACGACTCCCCGGCGGCGAGTCCGCGCATGAGTTGTCCGAACCAGCCCAGTGCCAGTCCGATTACGAAGATAAGGATGGTGCGCCGCACAATTTTCCATATAGCTGCTCCGGAAGGTTCGAAGTTGAATTTCCGCAGCGACAGGTAGGTGGAGACCCCCATGATCAACATAAAGAAGGGGAAGACCAGGTCGGTAGGAGTGAGCCCGTTCCAGTGGGCATGATGCAGCGGGGCATAGATATAACTCCAGGAACCGGGGTTATTGACCATGATCATGCCGGCGATGGTGATTCCCCTGAGAATATCGAGGGAAAGGAGCCGGGATGATTGCGGGTTGAGGGATGCAGGTTTCATGTGGCAAGGATGCTTTAGTGATAAAGATAATATTTTTTTGATTGTTTTCTGAATGATTCTTCGTCTTTGGTCCAGTGGGTGCGGATATCGTCAAACCGGTGGTGCTTGGAAAACTCCTGGCGGATCAAGCTGCTTCCGCATACTTTGTCGAACATATCAAACCGGTTTTCCGGAGCCTTCTCAAACACTTTATGGTCGGGATACAACTCAGCTGCCGCTTCCATCACATGGAACTGGATATCCGAGAGGCGCGCTTTTGCGAAATTGGTAAGGAAGATCTGTACTCCCTGCAGGTTGTTCCCCTGACCCACGGCGTAGTAAGGCTTGAGGTGGATGGGCCGGAAGATGATGCCCGGAAGTCGTTTGGCATTCAGTGCCCTGGCAAACTCTTCCGCATGGATCCATTCCGCGGCGAACAGTTCGAACGGAAGCGTATATCCTACGCCGATAGACAGATAGCCCAGTTCACCGAGGATCCCCGAAGCGGGGTAGAAGGAGGCTGAGTGCGCGAAGGGAATATGGGGGGAGGTGGGTACCCAGTGCAGGCCGGTATCTTCGAAGTTCATCTTCCGCCGCCACTTCTTCATTTTCACCACCGTCAGCTTGCAGGGCTGCGGGATCATTCCTTCCCCGTTGATCATCTCTGCCAGCTCACCACAGGTGAGGCCGTAGATGTAGGGGATTTTGAGCTGGCTGACGAACGAGAAGAATCCCTCTTCGACGAGGTTCCCCTCCACTTTCAGTCCCCCCAGCGGGTTAGGCCGGTCCAGTACTACAAAGTCGATGTCGTTTTCCGCTGCTGCCTGCATGGCCAGGTACAGGGTGGAGATATAGGTATAGGAGCGGCAGCCGATATCCTGGATATCATACACCAGCAGATCCACGCCCTTCAGCATTTCTTTATCAGGCTTCCGGGTTGCTCCGTAGAGAGAAAAAACAGGCACACCCGTGTTGGGATCGGTAAAAGAATCGATTTGGTCGCCTGCGTGTACATCGCCGCGAACGCCGTGCTCAGGGCCATACAACGCCACAAGTTGTACGTTAGGCGCTTCGTGCAGAATGTCAATGGTCGATTGCAAGTTATTGTCCACACCGGTGGGGTTGGTGATCAATCCCACCCGTTTTCCCTGCAGGATCCGGAAGTGGGATTCCTTCAGTACTTCGATTCCGGTTTGAACGCGGTTGTTTTGGGCAAATGCGGATAAGGCGTTGATCATGCCGCAGAGGAGCAGTGTCAGGACGATCCCTTTTTTGAAGCGTATCGATTGATGCATGTTTTTTTGTTTACAAGATGGTTACTTTTCCGGTTCAGCCTTCCCGGCCGGTAATGATTGTTTCTTTTTTCCGAACTCCCTGTCTACCTTCATAAAGGGGATCAGCACCAGCGTCGGGATCGTGAAGAGCATGATCAGGATGAAGAAATGGTTGTATCCCAGTTGTTCCTGGATCCATCCGGCCGCCATGCCGGGAAGCATCATCCCCAGTGCCATAAAGCCGGTGCAGATGGAGTAGTGTGCCGTTTTGTGATCTCCCTGAGAGAAGTAGATCAGGTAGAGCATGTAGGCCGTGAAGCCGAAGCCGTAGCCGAACTGTTCAATGGCCACGGCCACATTCACCCATAGAAAGTTATCCGGCTGATAGTGGGAAAGCAGCAGATAGGCCGCGTTGGGCAGGGTGATGGCCAGTGCCATGGGCCAGAGCCAGTACTTCAGTCCGTTGCGTGAGGCCACAACGCCCCCGATGATGCCGCCGAGGGTCAGGGCGATTACCCCTACCGTTCCGTAGACCAGTCCTACCTGCTGCGTGCTTAAACCCAACCCGCCTATCTCGCGGGCATCGAGCAGAAAAGGAGAGGCCATCTTCACCAGCATCGCTTCGGCCAGCCGGTAGATCAGGATAAAGAGGATGGCCAAGCCGATTCCTTTTTTCGTGAAGAAGGATTTGAATGTTTTTCCGAATTCGATCAGCACCCTCTTCGGGGTGTGAACCTCCTTGCCGCTATCCTCAGCGGGGCGGGGCAGTACAAAGCGGTGATAGACCATGAAAGCGATGAAGAGCCCCGCCATCACAAAGAAGGTGATGCTCCAAGCCAGGGGGATGTTACCGGTCGATTTTTCGAAGAATCCTGCCAGGATGATCAGCAGTCCCTGGCCGGTGATCATGGCCAGGCGGTAGAAGGTACTGCGGATGCCCACGAAGAAGGATTGCTGCGAATCGTCGAGTGCCAGCATATAGAAGCCGTCGGCAGCGATGTCGTGGGTGGCAGAGCTGAAGGCCATCAGCCAGAAGAAGGCGAGCGATGCCTGGAGGTAGAAGGGGGTGGGCAGCGTGAAGGCGATGCCCGCCAGGCCGGCGCCGATCAGCAGCTGCATGGCGATGATCCACCACCGTTTGGTTTTGAGAATGTCGATAAAGGGGCTCCAGAAGGGTTTGATCACCCAGGGCAGGTAGAGCCAGCTGGTATAGAGGGCAATATCGGTGTTGGAGAGCCCGAAGCGTTTGTACATGATCACCGAGACGGTCATCACCGCCACATAGGGCAGTCCCTCGGCGAAATAGAGGGTGGGTATCCAGCTCCAGGGAGAGCGTGTCAGTTTCTTCATCCTGATTGTTTTTTAGTATTTCTGTTCCAGATTTGTGTGAGGAAAATAGTGTCGGAGGATCGCTTCATGGCTGTATCCTTTCTCCGCCATCATGGCCGCGCCGATCTGGCAGAGTCCCACACCGTGTCCCCAGCCGGCACCGGTAAGGGTGAACCGTTGCGGGATCCCTTCGTCGTTCTCCTCCTCCGCATCCACCACGAAGGCGGAGCTGTAGAGGTGTGAGGGGGAGAGGGTGCGCCGTATCTCCAGCTCTTTGCCGATGGTCGTCACCCGTTTGGTGCCGATGATCTTCAGCCGGACGATGCGTCCCGAGGTGCCCCGCTCTAACGGTTCCAAATCGATGATCTCACCGTAATCGATGCCGGAGCGCTCTCTGATCAGGCCGGACAGTTCCTGCTGGGTATAGGTCACTCTCCAGCGATAGAAATTGGCTGTCTCCCGGTCATAGTCGTTCAGCACCTGTCTGAGGATGCCGGCATCCTGCGTATTGCAGAAGGCGGGTGGGGAGGAGCGGATCCACTCTTCGGCGTTCTTCTCGACGGTGAGGTCGGGCAGAGGGGCATCATCGGTGAAATCGGCTTTCCCCTGCAGGTAGGGATGGGCAACCGGTTCCCACACGTTCTCGAAGGTCTCCATGATGCCGCCGCAGCATTTCGAAAAGCGGGCGTCGCAGATGGCATGGTTGTAGGTGATCACCTGGCCGCGTGTCTCATCGATCACTTTGTCCACCAGTGCAGTCGTTTGCCGGGTGATGCCCTGGTAGCGCTGGCAATGGTCGTCTGCACAGACGTCGAAGCGGGCATGCTCCTCACGGTCGTACCAGCGGATGTTCTCAGTCGGGGTGACAAATGAGGTACGGTAGTCGCCCTTTATTTTTTTGTTCTTTTGTATCTGTGCCAGCAGCCAGCTGCGGGAGATGACGGCATGTGCTTTCAACAGCTCTTCGGAGCTGGTGGCACACATCTCGGAGGAGATCACGCTCTTGAGGTAGTCCTCCAGGGAGACGATGTTGACGGCAGTGATGCCGCCCTCCTCCGCGATGAACTTCAATCCACCCTGGAAATGCTGGTTCTCTTTCCGTTCCCAATGAAAGTGGAGACCGATGATCACCTCCTTTAACTCGAAGGTGTCGTGGTGCAGATCTTCCGGCATAAAGGAGAGTTCATCTCTGGGTTCTCCGTTGAATAGAATTTTCCCTTTCGAGAACGCAGCTGAATAATCACCCGGCAATATTTCGTTCCCCTCCCATTTATATGCGGAGGAGAGTGAAAAACGGATGGTTGGCTGCTCCAGCAGAATGCCTACCTGAATCAGCGGTTCGTTCATTTTATTCTCTTTCTTGCCTGTAGTTCCCATGTTCTGAGCCGGTCTTTGTAAAGGTTGTGTGCGTTCATCTTTAGGATATCGAGAGAGGCGTCGCTATTATCTTCCCAGCGGCGGCAGAGGTAGAGTACATCATAAATACGTCCGATCTGATACCGACGTGAGATGTTCAGCCCAAGCGCATAATCTTCTCCATAGCTGGTGTTGGGCAGCTTGATTTCCCGCAGCACCGGGGTATAGAAGGCGCGGGGAGCGCCCAGCCCGTTGATGCGTAGGGCGTTGTTCCTGCCGTTGTCGGGAGTCCATTCGCGGTGGTCGATGATCCCAGGAGGAATCATCTTCATGTCGAAGTCGGTCATCTGATAGGTGCCCACCACCATGGCACAGTTCTGTGCGTAGAAGGCATCGACGATCTTTTGCAGTGTATCCTCCCCGCTGTAGACATCATCGCTGTCGAGCTGCACGGAAAACTTCCCGCATTGGGGGTGATGTACCCCCATGTTCCAGCACCCGCCGATGCCCAGGTCGTCCCGTTCGGGGATGAGATGGATCAGCCGCGCATCCTCTTGGAATTCACGAATAGCCTCGGTGGTGCCATCGGTAGAGAGGTTATCCACCACGATGAGGTTGAAGGGGAAATCGGTTTTCTGCCGCAATACGGAAGAGATTGCATCCCTGATCGTTTTGATACGGTTTCGTACCGGGATAATCACCGATGCTTCTACCGCGAAACTGCCTTTGTTGAATGCGATGGCCTCGAACTCAGGTTTCAGGTATGCCCCGATATCCTTCAGGTGCTGTGTGCAGGCCTGTTCCATCTCGATCTGAACCTGTCTGTTTTTTGGATCCACGTAATCGAAGATTTTTTGTCCGGATGCACGGGTATCTTCCTCTCTCTCGGTGTAGAGGTACTCGTTGATATGCACCAGCGGATGCTGTTGCGACACCTTGAGTCGCAGGTCATAGAGCCCGGCAAAGCGGTATGCGTCGTTATTCATCCTTCCGGCTGCGTT
>JAQVWR010000109.1 GCA_028709605.1 Proteiniphilum sp. | reverse complement strand
TGAGATCAACCTGGTGAACCTCCAGCAGAACATCCTCCCCACCCGTTTCCGGGCCGACCTGATCTTAGAAAAGGGAACATGCCATTTTGTCAGAGGAGTCCGCATCCGGAAGATCTGACACATTTGATTCATGGCTCAAAGGCATTGCGGATCGTCTCCGCAATCTGTTCAAACTCCTCCTTGCTGAGCTGGGCCCTCTTTCGGGCCAGGCTCATATCTTCCTCCTGCTGAATGGGAATGAGGTGGATATGGGCATGGGGCACCTCGAGGCCGATCACCATCACCCCCACACGGCGACAGTCAACCGCTTTTTCGATCGCCTTTGCCACTCGTTTGGCAAAGAGGATCATATCGGCCAGCAGCACATCATCCAGGTCGAAGAGGTAGTCAGTCTCCTGTTTGGGTACCACCAGGGTATGACCCTTCGCCATGGGATTGATATCGAGGAAAGCATAAAAGCGATCATCTTCCGCAATACGGTATGAGGGGATCTCCCCGGAGATGATCCGGCTGAAAATAGTTGCCATAATTGTTTAAATTGATATTTCCACAATTTCGAACGTCATCGTTCCCGAAGGGACCCTGATCTCAGCCACATCGCCCACTCTCTTGCCCATCAGTCCCTGGGCGATGGGCGTGTTGACCGCGATCTTCCCGCTTTTCAGGTCGGCCTCGCTTTCCGACACCAAGGTATAGGTCATCGCCTTCCTGGTGTGCAGGTTTCGGATGGTCACCTTGTTCATGATCTTCACCTCATCTGTACCAATGGCACTCTCGTCAATGAGGCGTGCGCTGGCGATCAGGCTTTTCAGCTGAGCGATCTTGGCCTCCAGCATCCCCTGCGCCTCCTTAGCGGCATCATACTCCGCGTTCTCCGAGAGATCACCTTTGTCTCTCGCCTCTGCAATCTGTCGCGATATCTCGGGGCGCTGCACAGATTCCAGCTCTATCAGTTCATCTTTCAATTTCCGAAGGCCCTCTTCGGTCATGTAGGTTACAGCCATAATTAATAGTCCTTTATTTTGTACCTGTTTGTTTTGAAACAACACAAAGAAAAAGAATTCCGGCCTCTTTCAACAAGACCGGAACTCCCTCTTTCCATGATGTAATTGTCACAAAGATAAAAACTTTATTCCAAAAAACAAAATTTAAGGAAAAAGTTTCAGAGCAGTTTCTGCAGTTCGTTCTCCAACTGTGCATAATCGTCAATGCGCGCCACCACATCCCCCTCACGGTTCACGATAAAGGCGGCAGGAATCTCTCTCACGTTGTACATGGGCAACAGGCGGCTGTTAACCGATTGCGGGTCGCGAAGCGTGATCCAGGGCAGGTTGCTGGCCGCCGTCTTCCAGAAATGCTCATCCGAGTCGAATGAAACCTGGTAAATCTCGAACCCACTCTCCCTGTACCGTTCATAGATGCGATTCAAATCCATGTTATGCTTCGGTGAGAAGTCGGCACCATAGACCGTGAAATCGAGCAACACTATCTTCCCCTTCAGGGAGGAGAGAGCCGTCTTTTCACCGCTCACGGCAGGCAACACGATATCGGGTAATCCCGTACCGGTTTCCGGAACAGCATGTTCTAACAGTGCCGCCTGCTGCTCCTGCTGCCTGCGCACCTTAAGAGCGTTCATCGTGAACTCGTAAAGGTGCCGGGTCCGTTCCCTGTCGGGATAGTACCGGTTCCAGGAGGTGGCCACCGCTCCGAACATGGGATAATCCTGCCGGTCGTAAGGGTCAAAGATCAGAAAGTTGTGAATCTTCTGAAACAGGGCATAATAAGCCGCCGCACCCCCGGGATTACCCAGGATCAGCTTCGAGATCTCACCCTTGTAATCGAGCAGAGCGCTGTCCAGACCGTTGATAAAGGAGAGGTCGTCGATGACACCGGCTTTGTGTTCCTTTTCCAGCCGGTTGATTGCTGTCGCGGCCCTCCCCACCAGCCGATCGACCTGCCTAAGTTGGTCGTTGACCGGTGAGTCCTTCACCGTGAAAGAACCGTAGAGATCGCCACCATCGGCCGTCACCACCAGGGTCTCAGCCGAATCAACCGCGAAAGCTGCCGACTGGTTGCCCAGACGCAACTGATAAAACTCGGGATTGGCCGGCGCCGGCTGACGGAAGCGGAAAGCCCCCTCCTCCTTGAGCACGACTGAGTCGAGCACCTCCACACCGGCCAGCGCACGGTGTTCCAGATAGAGCGTATCGCCGCCGGCAGCGATGATCCTGCCCTCCACCCTGAAACGGTCACCCTGCGAACAACCGGCAAAAGCGGCTACTCCGAGCAGGAGACAGACAATGTATAAATTGGCTTTTTTCATATACTTTGATCGAGGGTACAAACTTACTGATTTTTTGGAAAACAAAAAAGTGAAAATGATTGTTAAATTATTGAAGCTGAAATGGAGGATTTCGAGCAATATGAACAGGTTAATCCCACCGTAGAGGGTGAAATCACCGATGCCTCCCTGCACATGGGCAACAGCCTAAAGCCATACTTCGGAGTGGGACTGGGCAGAACCATTCCCAGGAACCGGGTAGGATTCAAATTTGAGCTGGGAGTAGTATATCAGGGTCCCTACGAGCTGGTGAGCGACATCATCAACGAAGCAGGTCGCAACTGGGTGAACCGTATGGCGGAGGAAATGGAGCTGCCGGTATCACAGGAAACACTGAACTGGTGGCCCATGCTCAACCTGTCGCTCACCTACCGGATTCGTTAACCATCCATGCTGCCCACCATGGCGCCGGTTTCACACCCGTTCATAAGAACAGAAGACCAGCGGTCTAAGGAAATCGCTCCGAGGGTATTAATTTATGTTAATTTTTCACGCCTCTGTCCGTTTATCCTCCATTTAACCCTCCCTCTTGTCGAAAAACTATTGGAAAAACAATAAAAAAAACATAAATTGCAACGTTTTTCGGGAAGTCCATATCCCGAAGAGTAGCTGTTGCCGGATAATCACACTCCTGTGTTGGAATTGGTTTGGATATATGATAGAGTGAACACGTAGTATGAATGTTGATTTTATTCTTTTAACGGATTTTCAATCCGTCGTTGCAAACCCGTATGGGAAGATTGTATATGCAGTCGTGATCCTTTTTTTACTCATCACGGCGGGCTGGTTACTCTATGCATATCTGCAGATCCTGAAGCAGAAACGACTGCTGCAACAGTGTGAAAAGCTGCGCAACAATTATTTTGCGAAAATCACCCATGAACTAAAATCTCCTCTCACCATTATCCTCGGCCTTTCCAAACAATTGAGGGAACACCGGGAGTTAACCAATCAGCATGCGGGCACCTACCTGACCGCTATTGAACGACAGAGCAGGCAGATGTCCAGCCTGGTCAACCAACTGCTGGATATTACCCGTCTGAATACCGCATACAAAACCATTGAGTGGGAAACCGGCAACATTGTCTCCTTTGTAGAAATGATCTCCGAAACCAATAGCCTCTATGCCAGGCAAAAAGAGGTTGAGCTGATTTTTTTCTGCGACGAGACGGAAATTGAAACGGATTTTGTACCCAATTTCCTTCACAAGATCCTGCAAAACCTGCTTTCCAATGCCATCAGGCACAGCCCACCGGGATCCAAAATTTTCCTCATCCTGGAAAGAGACAAAAAAAGCAGCAGGAAGATGCTGATCCGGGTAGTGGACCATGGCTACGGGATCAAAAAAGAGGTCCTTCCCCACATCTTTGAACTGTTCTATCAGGGACCGTCAGAGAAAGGTCAGGGGGGCAGCGGAATAGGGCTTACCCTCACCCGGCAACTGGTGGAATTGCTCGGGGGCAAAATCAGTGTGGAAAGCGAAGAGGGAAAAGGAGCAGCATTCTCCGTCGAATTGCCGCTGCAACGGCACGAAGAGAGCCTCTATCCCCTTTGGATGAGGAATAAAACCGCCAACAGCGCACGGATCAAACAGCAGCCCTTGATGAAAACCGATGAGATCATGGGTGACAAGCCGGTTGAGAATGATCCGCGCACCACCATTTTAATCGCCGAGGACAACAGAGATGTAGCCCTCTTCATCCGATCCATTTTCAATGAGGAAAAATACCAGGTGATACACGCCAACAACGGAAAAAAGGCGCTGGAAATCGCCAATGCCTACCTGCCGGATATCGTGATCACCGATGTCATTATGCATGAGAAAGACGGCATGGAAGTGTGCAAAGAGATCAAAAGATCTCCCCTGCTGAACCACATCCCCGTGGTCATCGTCACCGCTAAAAATGAAGAAGCTGACCTGATTGAGGGATTAAAAAGCGGTGCAGATGCCTATATCCGGAAACCGTTTCATGCCGAAGAACTGCGGGTCCGCGTGGAAAAACTGCTGGAGTCACGCAATCTGCTGAAAGAAAAATACAGGAGAACCATGCTAAAAGATGAAAAAACAGACCTGAACGAGCAGGTAACCCTGGATTTTTTGAGACATGTGACCGATATCATCTACCGGGAAATGAAAAACCCGGAATTCTCTCCCAAAAAACTGGCTGACGAGCTGGCCATCAGCCTCTCTCAACTCAACAAAAAACTCAATGCC
>JAQVWR010000035.1 GCA_028709605.1 Proteiniphilum sp. | reverse complement strand
CGCCATTGGTAGCCGTAGATATGCCCCAGGTCGCCATCCTCGCCGGCCCACTCGTTCCAAATGCGCACGCCGTGGTCGTTCAGGTACTTTATGTTGGTGTCGCCGTTCAGAAACCAGAGCAGCTCATGGATGATCGACTTCAGGTGCAGCTTCTTGGTGGTGAGCAACGGAAAGCCGTCGCTTAACCGGAAGCGGCTTTGATGGCCGAAGATGCTGATGGTGCCGGTGCCGGTGCGGTCCTCTTTTCTGACCCCTTCGTCGAGCACCCGCTGCAATAAATCGAGATATTGTTTCATCTGTTTAATTTTTCCTAATATGACAAAAATAGTGCTTTTTTTGCTGGAAACAACCAATTGGTCGGGCCTATTTGTTTTGGTTTCGTTTTCGGATGAAGTGAATTCCTATTCCTTTTCCAATTGAAGGTCTATCTGGTGTCCGATTGTTTCATCAATCCGTTTGAAAAAACAAACATTTCCTGCGGTATGATTGTTTTTCATTAAACGAATGAATGTTTTCAGAGTCATAGGTGCATCAAATGAAACGCAAAAAACTAACAAACATGAAAAGGAAACTCTTTTTATTCACTGTATCTGCACTGCTTCTTCTTTTTTCGGGTTACGGATGTTCCGATGATGATGGTCTGTCGGATCGGGATATACAACAAATGATCGATGCATCATTGAACGGACAATGGAAGATTATCCCCGTTGAAATCAAGCCGGATGACTGGGTGTGGTATGAGGATGAGAAAGAGGCATATTATCGCGTCACGATTGATCTGCCGGAATTGAAAGACTACATCTTTGATGAAGGAGCGACACTTGCCTATTACCGATTCAATCAAAATGCCAAAACTGCCTTACCATATGTGAAAACGACTATCGGTGACAATGGTGTTCCTTTTACAGAAACATACAGTTGTGATTTTGAACTTGGAAATCCTTCCACAGCCACCTTTTATCTGGAATCTTCTGACGCCGGTAAATATGATGGCAATCCTCCGGGAGCCCTTTTCCAGATCGTATTGATCTATTGATCAAATAAACAGTGGCAGTGCGTCTGCCACCACGAAGGAACTGCCGCCGATGAAGATCAGATCTGCTTCATCGGCGTTTTCCATGGCGGCCGCTATCGCTGCAGCTACTGTGCTGAAGGTTTTACCCTGCAAGCCATGGCGTGCTGCCTGCTCCTGCAGCAGGTGTTCATCCAGCGCCCGTTCCACAGAAGCCTTGGTAAAATAGTAACGGCCCTCTTTCGGCAAAAGGGGAAATACAGATTCCGTATCCTTGTCGTTCGCCATCCCGAATACCAGATGCAGTTGTGTGCATGATTCCGATTTCAACTGCTCCATCACATCACGGAGACCATGGGCATTGTGGGCAATATCGCAGATGATCTTCGGTTTTGCTTTCAGAAGCTGCCACCGTCCCCTCAGGCCGGTGAGGGAAACCACATTGGAAAAGGCTGTGCGGACAGCTTCATGGGGAATGGCATATCCCCGTTCCTGCAACAGCCGGACTGCTGTGAGAACCGTACGGGTATTTTTTTGCTGTGCGAATCCACTTAACTCTCCTTTTAATTCAGGGTATTCGCGGGTGCGGTACAGCCATCCCGTGCCAATCTGCACTGCAGTGAGATCGCTGATCGTTTCTTCTGCAAAACGGATGGGGGCCTGAACCGATCGCGCTTTTTCTCGGAACACCTTTTCCACCTCCGGTTCTCCCTTCTCACCGATCACCACCGGCACACCCGGCTTGATGATGCCTGCTTTCTCGGCGGCAATCAGAGGAAGCGTGTTGCCCAGAAACTTCATATGGTCGAAGCCGATATTGGTGATGATGCTCAGCTCCGGCGTGATGATGTTGGTGCTGTCGAGCCGCCCGCCCAATCCCACTTCAATAACGGCGATATCCACTTTTTGTCGGGCGAACCAGAGAAACGCCATCTCCATGGTCAGCTCAAAGAATGAGGGCATCACCGGTTCGAACTGCTCCCGGTATTGCTCCGTAAAGGCTACCACAAACTGTTTGTCGATCATCTTTCCATTGACGCGGATTCGCTCGCGGAAGTCGGTCAGATGGGGAGAGGTATAGAGCCCCGTTTTGTACCCCGCTTCCTGCAGGATGGCCGCCAGCAGGTGGGAAGTAGAGCCCTTGCCGTTGGTGCCGGCCACATGGATGGTTTTGTACTGCCGATGGGGGTGTTCGAAGATGCGGTCGAGGGCCAGGCTGTTGTCCAGTCCCACCTTGTAGGCCCGCTCCCCGATTCGCTGGTATTCGGGCATCTGACTGTATAGATAGCCCAGTGTCTCGTCGTAGGTCATATTTTGAGGGGTTGATTCGGTGATGGAATACAAAAATAAGCGTTTCAGCTGAACCGAAACGCTTATGGCAATTATTTGTTTTATCGATCAATTCTTAAGCGGCAATACGGAGTACTGACGTGAGTAGCGTAGCTGCTGATCTACATAGCTCTCGTCGTAGGAGATGGTTACGTCGGTCACCTTGCCGTTCTTGTCGGTCACCAGCTGATATACCGGGTTGACGAATCCTTTGTAGGGCGCGAGATTGAGTGCCGCATAGCGGGCAAGCACCTCTTCTTGGAGTTTCGGATCGACCTTCACGCCGTAGCTCTCCACCAGGTTCTTCCCGGCTACATAGTCGCCTTCCGACTTGATCCGTTGTACTTCCGACAGCAACGCGCCGAAGAGCGCGCGCAGCTTTTCGTAGTCGTTGATCACCACATAGGTCTTGTTGTCGCGTTGTATAAGCTCGACCACGTTCGCTGCCTGGCTCTGATCAACCACCCAGCGGGAGATTAGCGCCCTGTTGCGCATATGGGCTTCTTCAATCTCTTTTCCCGGCTGAATGCGGGTGAGCTGTGTGATGGCTCCGTTCATAAGGTAGGAGTAGTATGCTGTTTTGTAGGCCTCCCTGTCGGGCAACAGCCCCAGTTCCACCAGTTTCGGATCGGCCAGGTAGTAGAGTGCGAACAGGTCGGCACGTGCCTCCTCGAGCGGAGAGCCGTAGGCCTGCAGCACGTCGCTGCTCACGCCGGGGAGTAGCTTTCCGGAGCCGTGGCCCAGGCATTCATGCAGGTCGGTGTGGAGGTTGTCGGTGAGGGGGCCATATTTTTTTGCCAGCTCCCGCTCGCTGTCGCTCCACATAAACTCTTCATTGAAGCCGTTTCCTTCGGCCGCTTTGGCATAGGCAAAAGTGATGTTGTCGATGGAGACCGACTTGGAGCCGTGATCCCGGCGAATCCAGTCGGCATTGGGCAGGTTGATGCCGATGGGAGTGGCTGGGTAACAGTCGCCCCCCAGGATGGCGGCAGTGATTACCTTGGCCGACACTCCTTTCACCTTTTCTTTCTTAAAGCGGTCGTCAATGGGAGAGTGGTCTTCGAACCACTGGGCATTGTCGCTGATGATCTGTGTGCGCTTGGAGGCCTCTTCGCTCTTGAAGTTAACCATCGACTCCCAGGAACCCTTCAGTCCGAGCGGGTCGGTGTAGGTCTCCATGAAGCCGTTGATGAAGTCGACGCGCGAAGCAGTGTCGGTTACCCACTTCACCGAGTAGTCGTCGAACCTCTTCAGGTCGCCGTTCCGGTAATAGTCGATCAGCAGGGTGATTATCTCTTTCTGGTGATCGTTTTCGGCGACGACTGCCGCTTTCTCCAGCCATCCGATGATTCGTTCGATCGCCTTGTCGTACATGCCGCCCAGCTTCCATACCTGTTCGGTCACCACGCCATTCACTTTCGTCACTTTGCTGTTCAGTCCGTAGGATACCGGTGTCTCGTTGGCAGGCTCTTTCTTTGCATTGTAGAACGCCTCTACTTCCTGTTGGGTCACCCCTTCATAGAAGTTGACTGCCGAGGTGGCCACAATATCGGTGCCGGGTGTCTGGTTCATTCGCTTGGGTATCACTGTCGGGTCGAACATCACCGGCAGGATCTCGGTGAGGGCCTCATCGGCAGCCATCCCGTCGCGGAAAGGCATCCGTCCCGGGTCCACTCCTTTTACGAGAGAGACAAAATAGTCCCGCGAAAACTGCGGCATGATCTTGTCTTCCGAATAGTGGTGGTGGATGCCGTTGGCCATCCAGATCTGCTTCAGATAGGTCTCGAACTGTTTCCACTCTTCGGACGTTTTGTCGCCCATATAATTTTCATATACTCCTTCGCACACACGACGGATGGTGAGGTTGTAGCGGTTGTGCTGGTCCCAGAGGATGTCGCGTCCTTCCAGGGCAGCCTGCGACAGGTAATAGATCAGTTCTTTCTGTGGAAGTGACAGGCTGTTGAACCCCGGCACGGGGTAACGCAAAATTTCGATATCGGCAAAACGGTCCGCCTTATATGCAAACGCGGAGTCGATACCATCGTCTGTCGGCCCGTTTCCGCCCTGTTTGTCGTGAGTGCAGGCACCCAGCAGAAGGATTGTGGTGAGCATGTAGATCACTTTTTTCATAATCAGTTCGTTTTATACTTGTAAGATACGTTTGCCAGCTCTTCGTTGGCTTTGGTAATCTTTTGCTTCAGGCTCTCCTTGTAGGTCGCCAGCTTCTGTTGTGCCGCCTCATCGCCGGTGGCAATCATCTGCAGCGCCAGGATCGCCGCATTGAGCGCCCCGTTGATGCCGACGGTGGCCACGGGGATACCGGGAGGCATCTGCACGATGGCCAGCAGGGCGTCGAGGCCGTCGAGAGAAGCGTTGATCGGCACGCCGATCACCGGCAGGGTGGTCATCGAGGCAATCACTCCCGGCAGGTGTGCTGCCATGCCGGCAGCAGCGAGGATCACTTTGATGCCTCTCTCCTTTGCCCCGTTGGCAAACTTTTCCACCTCTTCGGGTGTGCGGTGTGCCGACAGGGCGTTTATCTCAAAGGGGATCTCCATCTCATCAAGGAACTGAGCGGCTTTTTCCATGATGGGCAGATCGGAGGTGCTGCCCATGATAATGCTAACCAATGGCTTCATAGGTGAGATGGTTACTTGCCGGTAAACTTCTTATAGGCCGCGGCAGACATCAGTTGTTCCAGTTCTGCGGCGTCCTGCACGGTGATCCGGATGATCCATCCTTCGCCGAAAGGATCGCGGTTGACCAGCTCAGGGGCATCGTCCAGTTTTGCGTTCACTTCCAGTACCTCTCCGGAAACCGGCATCATCAGGTCGGAAACGGTTTTTACCGCCTCAATGCTGCCAAACACTTCACCCTGTGACAGGGTCTCACCTTCGCTGGTTACATCCACATAGACTATCTCACCCAGTTCATCCTGTGCAAAATCGGTGATGCCTACCCAGGCTTCGTCACCTTCCACGCGCACCCACTCATGGTCGGAGGAATACTTCACGTTTTCTGGAAAATTCATAGCAATCGTAATTTAATAATAGTTGTTTGATCGGGTAAAAGTACGACAATATTATGTATTGTCAAAGAGCCGCCATTCGATTTATTTTATATCTGCGTGCCGCCCCACACAAATACAAATGAGACCAGAAAACCGAGCAGGAAACCGGCGATCACCTGGTGAAGGGTGTGACGCCTCAGGATCAGCCGGGAGGTGCCGATCAGTCCCGCAATGATAAACAATCCCATAAACATGTAGTAGGGGTTGGAGCGTTCCACAAAATAACTCACCGCCATGGAACCGCCAATCAGTCCCCCCACACCGAACATATGGGCACTGATCTTCCAGGTGAAGGTGACCAGGATGGCAATCACCATGATCACCACTGACGCGACCATGATCATCAGAAACCATACCGGCATGCGCATTCTGAAATAGTAGACGATCATGACGGAATAGGAGAGGAGCGTGATCAGGTAGGGATAGAAGCGCTCCCGCCTGATCTTCAGCGACAGGTCGGAGATGATCCGCATGCGATAAAGCATCAAGATGAGCAACGCCGGGACAGTGAACGAGAAAAGTACCGCCGGCAGGATGATCTGCCAGAACTGAGGCAGATAGATCATGCCGAAGTAGGTGTAAACAAAAATGAGCATCACCCCGTAGGTGGGCATCAGCAAGGGTTGGAATATGGTGGAGATTACATGTGCGATCGTTTTCATTCTGATGGGGTTCCTTTCAATAAGGAGACAAAGTTATATTTTTTTTCGTAAACGGGAGACAGGAATATTCAATTGTTCCCGATATTTGGCAACGGTGCGCCGGGCAATCACATACCCCTTTTCGTTGAGGATCCGGGTGAGCTGATCATCCGTCATCGGTCGGGAGGGATTTTCACCGTCGATGCTCTCCTTTAGGATTTTTTTCACTTCTCGTGAAGAAATATCCTCTCCTTCACTGGTTTGCATCGCTTCTGAGAAGAAATACTTTAGAGGATAAATGCCGGCGTTGGTTTGTACATATTTGCTGTTGCTTACCCGTGAGATCGTGGAGATGTCGAATCCTGTTCGTTCCGCCACATCTTTGAGCACCATCGGTTTGAGCTGCGATTCATCCTCGGTCAGGAAAAAGTCGTACTGCAGGTTGACGATCGCTTCCATGGTGCGCTGAAGGGTATTTTGCCGCTGTTTCACCGCATCGATAAACCATTTTGCCGAGTCGACTTTTTGTTTCATGAAGAGCATCGCCTGCTTGTTGTCTGCCGACATGCTCTCCCGATTTTCCTGGTACCCTTTGAGCATCTCCGTGAAATTTCTGTTCACCTTCAGACTGGGGATGTTGCTGTTGTTGAGGTGGATGGCCACCTGTCCGTTGTAGGAGTCGACCAGGAAGTCGGGCGTGATATTGTTCATGGCCGTCTGCAGGGTTCCACCCACCGCATTGCCCGGTTTGGGGTTCAGAGAGGTGATCGCTGCGATGGCATCCCGCAGCTCCTTCTGGGTAATATTCTTTTGTTGGATGATCTTATCGTAATGCTTTCGGGAGAACTCCTCGAAATAATCCGTCAGGATCGCTTCTGCCAGCTTCACCCGGGGGGATGGTTCCATTCTTTCCAGCTGCAACAGCAGGCACTCTTGCAGGTTGCGGGCTCCCACGCCGGGAGGGTCGAGCTCCTGGATCTCATAGAGCAGATCCTCCAGCTGCAGGGGAGGGATCTCCAGCTGCTGCTGAAAGAGCAGGTCGTCGGAGATGGCCTGCAGGTCGCGTTGCAGGTATCCGTTCTCGTCGAGATTGCCGATGATATAGGTGGCGATGGTATGCCGCCGTTCATCCAGGTCGAGCAGGTTGATCTGCTCCAGGAGGGAGTCGCTCAGCGATTGATCGTCGTAGTAGCTGATTTCGATGAAGTTCGGCTCATTCCTCCGTTCTGCGTGGCTGATGTGATAATCGGGGATATCCTCATCCGAGAAGTAATCGCCCAGGATCATCTCATCCTGCGTGATCTCCTCTTCCTTTTCTTTCTCTTCACCTTCCGTATCGCTCAACAGGTCATTGTCGCCCGTTTCCAGGGCCGGATTATCCTCCACCTCCTGTTTGATGCGATCTTCCACCTCCACGGTGTTCAGCTCCACCAGCTTGATCACCTGCATCTGCAGGGGAGAAAGCCGCTGTGTCTGTTTCAGTTCCTGTTGCTGCTTCAACGCCATATCGTATGGGATATTTTGAAAACAAAGATAGGAAATTCTATTCCAAAAAACAATCATCATCACACTCCTGAAAACGATGCTGTAAAAAGAAGCCATTAAATCATCGGCATCTTATACAGATTGAAAACTTTTTCTTACCTTTGAATCATAAAACAGCGATCACAATGGTATTCAAATTTCTTATTCTTTCCGATGAAGTGGAAGACTTCAGAAGAGAAATCACCATCGATGCAGATGCCACATTCCTGGAGCTCTATAAAATAATCTTGGAGTGTAACAAATTCAGTGACAAGGAGATGGCCTCGTTCTTCCTATGCGACAGCAAGTGGCGTAAGGAGAAGGAGATCACGCTGGTGGAGATGGATACCTATTCTGATGAGGATTCCTATATCATGGGAGAGTGCGTGTTGGGTGATTATCTGGAAGATGAAAAGCAGAAGATGATGTTCATGTTCGATTATCTGAACGAACGGGCTCTTTATATCGAACTGTCGGAGATCATTCCCGGCAAGAACCAAAAAAAGGCACTCTGCACCCTCTCCGTGGGTGAGGCTCCCCGGCAGTTGGTAAGTCCGGAGGAGATCAAGGCTGAATCTCTTGCACTCGATACGGATGAGATCTTCTTCGGGGATGAGAGTTTTGATCCCGATGAACTGGACAAAGAGGGATTTGACGGGCTCGATGAGATCCCCCCGGAACCGGGCGAAGGTGACCTTTACTAAATCCTGTCACGATGAACAGCCTGCTCGTGTTGCTGGGCCCCACGGGTGTGGGGAAAACCGAATGGAGCGTCCGCATTGCCCGTAATCTGCAATGCCCTGTCATATCAGCCGATTCCCGGCAGATCTACACCGGAATGGGCATTGCCACGGCGGCACCTACCGCTGAACAACAGAAACAGGTTCCCCATTATTTTGTGGGAACCCTCTCACCCGAAACTTATTACAGTGCCAGCGAATACGAAGCGGATGTCCTCGCCCTGCTTAGCCGGCTGCATCGGCAGCACTCGGTGGTGATCCTGTCGGGTGGTTCCATGATGTATATTGATGCCGTTTGCAAGGGGATGGATGAACTGCCCACCGTGGATGAGGAGTTGCGCCGCGAACTGCAGGAGCTTTACCATCGGGAGGGACTGGATCCCATCCGGCGTCAGCTGAAGATTCTCGATCCGCTGTTTTATGACCAGGTTGATTTGAAGAACCCCAAGCGGGTGATCCACGCCCTGGAGGTCTGTCTGATGGCTGGGAAGCCCTACTCGTTGTTGCGCACCAACCCCGGCAGGGAGAGGCCCTTTCGGATGGTGAAGATCGGCTTTACCCGCGATCGTGAGGAGCTCTATGACCGCATCAACCGGCGGGTGGATGCGATGGTGGAGGAGGGGCTTGTCGGGGAGGCGAGGGGCTTTTATCCGCTGCGCCATCTCAATGCCCTCAACACGGTGGGGTACAAGGAGTTGTTTGAACATTTCGACGGGAAATGTACCCTGGAGCATGCACTCGATAAGATCAGGCAACACTCCCGCAATTATGCCCGCAAGCAGCTTACCTGGTTTAAAAGGGATAAAGAGATCCACTGGATCAATCTCTCTGAGCAGGAGCCCCATGTGATGGAGAGAGTGGCACGCTTGCTGCCGCAAGGCTTTGATGAATGATTTGTTCATTTCGGATGATCCTGTTTTTATCATCATTTTTTCTGTTTTGCTGTTGGATAATTGGTATAAATGTGCTACTTTTGCATCACTTTTCTGAAAGGAAAACAAAATTCTTCAGTAGCTCAGTCGGTTAGAGCATCTGACTGTTAATCAGAGGGTCGTTGGTTCAAGTCCAACCTGAAGAGCGGAAAGGTAAAGGGGGAGGGAAGTTTATTCTTCAGTAGCTCAGTCGGTTAGAGCATCTGACTGTTAATCAGAGGGTCGTTGGTTCAAGTCCAACCTGAAGAGCGGAAAAGCGAGTCAAAAGGCTCGTTTTTTTGTTTTCAGCCTGTTTGTAGTTACATTTGTGAAAACATTTCCGGGTTGCTGCCTGTTAGATAAGTCAACTCAATAGCTTTTATTCAAACCGGATTCAAACGAACTGTGACAGATGAAGAAAATATTGATTGCCTACCGGTTGAAACCGGAGGGACTGACGGAGCTGGAGGGTGGTTACCAGGTAACCATGCCGGCAGACAAACCTACGTTTAACAGGGAAGAGGTGTTGGCAATGATTCCCGATTATGAGGTACTGATTCCCAACTTCAGCTTTTTTACCGACCGTGAGATGATGGACCGAGGGGTGAAGCTGGAGCTGATCTCCAACTATGGAGTGGGTTACAATAACATCGATGTGGCATATGCCACCGGGAAAGGGATTGCCGTGACCAATACCCCTAACGCTACCCGGGAACCGACGGCTGAGTTTGCTTTCGGCCTGCTTCTGGCTGCAGGACGCCGTATCGGTTACTACGACCGCAAGCTGCGAACCCCTGAAGGGGTGAGCTGGAGCGTTTATGCTGAGTCCGGTCTTCCGGTCTATGGCAAACGACTGGGGATCATTGGGATGGGGCGTATCGGTCAGTCGTTGGCGCGCCGCGCCCTGGCTTCGGGAATGGAGATCGTTTATCACAATCGACACCGGCTCGACCATGCGGTTGAGGAGTTGTACCGGGCGCGGTGGGTCACACGCGATGAATTGCTTCGCACCGCTGATTATATCTCACTGAATGCGCCCTCGACACCCGAAACCTACCACATGATCGGGGAGAAGGAGTTTGGCGTGATGAAACCCACCGCCATCTTGATCAATACCGCTCGCGGCAACATGGTCGATGAGCAGGCGTTGGCTGTCGCACTCAGGGAGAAACGGATCTGGGCGGCTGCCCTCGATGTGTTTGAACACGAGCCCCATATTCTGCCCGAGCTGCTCACCCTCGACAATGTGTTGTTGGCCCCGCATGCCGGCACCAGGACGCTGGAGGACCGCATCCGGATGTCGGTAGAGATGGTGCGGAATATCATCGGTTTTTATGAAGGTTCTTATCCGGTGTCGCGAGTCAACAAAGTGAAATAATATAAGAGAAAATCTTCATGTATTGTGTAACTGCGTCGCTGTTGTTTAGTTTTATGGCACTATTTTGATACATCATTTTTTAAAATATCATATGAAATCAAAAATTGTTTTATTATTGGTAGTGATTTCCTTCTCTACTTTATCGTTTGCCCAAACCAATAAAGGGAATTGGATTGTTTCGGGTAATTCATCACTTCAGGTTTCTTCCTCTAAATTGGAAGGGGCAGGTTCATCTACAACCACAGTCGTGTTCAATCCTTCTCTTGGTTACTTTGTGACTGACGGGTTGGCAGTAGGGGCTTCCGTAAATTTATTAAGTTCAGACGGAACTACCGTCTACGCCATTTTGCCTGCAGTCTCTTATTATTTTCAGACTCAGAGCCAGGTAAAACCGTTCGTCGAAGTGGGCATCGGTTATGGTGGAATTAGCGCTGACTCAGATTCTTCGGGAGGTTTAGTATTGGGTGCAGATGCCGGTATTGTTTATCTGATCAACCAAAATATCGGTATAAATCTTGGAATGCAATATCTCAGAGGTGATTATGACGGATTTGTGAATAATACTTTCGGCGGAGTATTGGGTTTCTCCATTTTCATTTAAGATATATACTAAACGGATCTAAAGGGGAGACTATTTTTTTTGTTTTCCCTTTTATTGTTGATTTGCATGACGGCAGAAAAAATAAAATTACAACTCCTTGCTTTTGGCAATCCCGAAAAAGCAAAGCACGCGGTCTCATTTTTCAAGACAGGCAAAGGGCAATATGGCGAGGGAGACTGCTTTATAGGCTGTACGGTGCCAGAGACAAGAAGGGTGGCGTCCCGTAATATGGATACCTCCTTGAGCGAGTTGGAGAAACTGCTGGAAGATCCCCTGCACGAATGCCGTCTCTGTGCACTGGTTATCCTTGTCGGACGGTTCAGGAAAGCGGATGAAACCGGGCGAAAGGAGACGGTCGACTTTTACCTCTCCCACACCTCCCGGGTGAATAACTGGGACTTAGTGGACCTCTCCTGCTATCATATCGTAGGAGAGTGGCTGAAAGACAAGAAGGATCGTTCCCTGTTGTATCGTCTGGCTGCCAGCAACCTGCTCTGGGATCAGCGCATCGCGATGGTATCGACCCTCGCATTGATCCGACACAATGATTTTGCCGATACCCTCCGATTGTCGGAGATGTTCCTTTCTCATACCCACGACCTGATGCACAAGGCTTCCGGGTGGATGCTGCGGGAGGTAGGCAAGCGCGATGAGAACGTGCTGACGGGCTTCCTGGATGCCTTTCATGCAGAGATGCCCCGTACGATGTTGCGCTATGCCGTTGAGCGGTTGACACCAAATAAGAAGAAGCATTACATGCAACGGCCCGGGAAAAAATAAGATGATGATCCATACATATACCCTTGCAAACGGACTGCGCATCATTCACCGGGATGCTCCTTCCGAAATATCCCACTGCGGCATCGTGCTGAACACCGGTTCTCGCGACGAGTATCCGGAGGAGGCCGGCATGGCCCACTTTGTAGAGCATATGCTTTTCAAGGGGACCCACAGGCGGAGGGCGCACCATATCGCCAGCCGGATGGAGAGTGTGGGAGGAGAGCTGAATGCCTATACCACCAAAGAGGAGACGTTTTACTATGCCACCTTTCTCGGGGAGTATTTTCCCCGGGCGGTGGAGCTGCTGGCGGATATGCTGTTCCATTCCGAATTCTCCCCGGTGCAGATCGACAGGGAGCGGGAGGTGATCCTCGATGAGATCAACTCCTATCAGGATGCTCCTTCCGAGCTGATTTACGATGATTTCGAAAACATGTTGTTTGAAGGACACGACCTGGGACATTATATCCTGGGAGCGCCGGAGACGCTGAACCGATTCACCAGGGAGCAGATCCTGCAATTCGTACAACGACAATATCAGCCTTCGCAAATGGTTTTCTTCTCCACCGGGAAGACCCCTTTTCCGAAGGTAGTCCGTCAGATAGAGAATCATTTTGCTTTTTCATCCGCAGCGTTAGAGCCCAAAAAGAGGATTGCCCCTTCTGCCTCTTTCCTGCCAAGGAAAGAACGACCCCGGAAAAACACCGCGCAAGCCCATGTGATGATGGGTTTCCCTGCTTTCTCTATGCATCATCCGCAGCGACAGGCTTTGCTCCTGCTCAGCAACATACTGGGCGGCGATGGTCTCAACAGCCGGCTCAATGCCTCACTCCGGGAAAAGCACGGCCTGGTTTATGAAGTGGAGTCGAATGTGACCCTCTATACCGATACCGGGTTGTTTGCCGTCTATTTTGCCGGCGATCCGCAGCAGCGGGAGCGATGCATCCGTCTGGTAAGAAAAGAGATCGGCCGCCTGCTCCAAAAAGAGCTGACGCCCATGCAGCTCTCCCTGGCCAAGCGACAGTGGAAAGGGCAGCTGGCTATCGCAGCGGAGCAGAGTGAAAATTACACCCTGGCCATGGCGAAACGTTTCTTGCATACGAGCCGCTATCTCTCGCTGGAAGAGATGTTTGCCCGCATCGACGCCATTACGGCCGGAGAGATGCGTGCCGTAGCCGGTGACCTTTTTATTGCGGAGCCCTTTGAGTTGTCTTATTTGTAAGATCTGATCCGTACGGCTACGGAAAAAAACAACTCTGTACGAACAATTCGCGGAAGTGAACTGTTGTATGTTAAGTTCGTAGAGTTGCATCTTCGAACCGTTTGACCAAGATTATAAACTTAATGAAAGAATTTATGAAAAAATTGAGATTAACAACAGTCGTTGTGATGCTTGCCGTCGTTACGGCAGTGAGCGCGCAGGTGAACTTAGGCATCAAGGGAGGGATCAATCTGTCGAATCTTTACGATAATGATCTTGACGACAAGAATGCAAAGATCGGTTTCCACGTTGGTTTGGCAACTGATTATGAATTTGCATACAATATGGCAATACAATCGGGGCTGTTCTTTACGACCAAAGGGGCAAAGGTTGTCTATGATTTTCCGATCATTGGAGAAGTAGACGGTACGCTCAACTCATTAAACTTTCAGGTTCCGGTTCATTTTGCCTATAAGGCAGATGTGACCCCCGGCACACGGGTTGTATTCCATGCCGGTCCTTATCTGGCTTATGGCGTAGGCGGCAAGATTACCAGTGGTGGTGATGAATTGGGAGATACCTTTGGTGACAATGGACTGTTGAAACGTTTCGATGCCGGCCTGGGACTCGGGGTTGGTGCCGAGGTGGGTGCATTCCTGATCGATCTGGGCTGGGACATGGGACTGGTCAACGTAGCAAATTGGGACAATGGTAGTATAAAGAACCAGAGCGCATATCTGTCATTAGGATATAAATTCTAATGGGATAACGATTATATTGAGTACCCTGCATCTTACCGGTGCGGGGTTTTTTTGTGCTCGATTCACTTTTTTCGTTAATTTTGCAAAAACCAAATGCATAAACCGATGAAAAGAAATCTCCTCTTCTCCATTTTCCTGCTGTTCGCCAGTTTTATCTTTGCCCAACCCGCCCTGGAACGTTTTGGCAATCATCCCGCATTGAAGCATGCGTCGGTCGGGGTGTCGGTGAGTGACCTGGAAACCGGCAGGCGAATCCTGTCGCACAACAGCGAGTTGTCGCTCACGCCGGCATCTGTACTAAAACTGATTACCACCGCAACGGCAGTTGAACTGCTGGGTGAGCACTACCGCTACAAGACGGACGTGGCGATCGATGCGGATGATCCTTCCCGCATCCTGGTGATCGGGTCGGGTGATCCCACCCTGGGCAGCGAAGCATTTGGCGATTATCCCGAGACATTTTTCACTGTCGCAACCGATGCCCTGAAAAAAGCACTTCCTGCCGGCAGGGAGTACTCCATTTACGTGGTAGACAACCTGTTCGGGTACGAAGGTGTGTCGCCCGAGTGGACCTGGATCGATATGGGGAACTATTATGCTGCGGGAGCATACGGCATCAGCATCTTCGACAACAGCTACCGACTCTTCTTCGATACCACCGACCGGAACAGCTGTCCGCAAATTTTGCGCACCGTTCCGGAAATGAAAGACCTCATTTTCCGGAACGAACTAAAGCTGAACAACACTGGTCGCGACAATGGTTACATCTACGGTATTCCCTTCTCGAACGAGAGAGCCCTGCGGGGCAACATCCCTGCCGGAAGAAAGGAGTTTAGCATCAAAGGCGATATTCCCGATCCAGGATTGTTTTTGGGAGAGACGCTGGCCGGTTATCTGAGAGATGCGGGACTGCGGATCGGGAGAGTGGAGACGGCCCGGGAGGATGATATGTCACAAGTGTGCTGTTCAGACAGAAGCGATCGATATCGGGTGGGCAGGGTGCTCTTTACGCAGGTTTCTCCATCCCTGAAGGAGATCATTCGCGAGGTGAATGTAGAGAGTAACAACCACTACGCAGAACACCTGATTCGCACCATCGGTAGAAAGAGTAAAAGCAATCTGAATGAGGATGCCCTGGGGGCAGGGATTGCCGTCATATCGGAACTATGGAAGAGCAGGGGGCTTTCGGTATCTTCTCTACAGATGCATGACGGCAGCGGTCTGGCACCCCAAAACGCGGTGAGCCCGCAATTTCTGACCGATCTGCTGGTTTATATGTACAGCAGGAAGGATCATTCTTCCGCTTTCTTCGATTCGTTGCCGAAAGCAGGACAGGAGGGAACACTCAGATCATTTCTCCGGGATACGAGGTTGAGCGGCAAAATAGCCGCCAAAAGCGGCAGCATCGGAGGGGTGCTGTGTTACGCCGGTTATCTGGTCGATGGCAACAAAAAATATGCCTTCACCGTGATGGTAAATAAATACAGTGGCACATATGCACAGGTGAGGGGCGCCATTGAGCAGTTGCTGCTCAATTTGTAGCCCCTACGATATCTACAAGTTCAATTTCAAAGACCAGGGTGGTATAAGCCGGTATGCGGCCCGAACCGGCCTTCCCATATCCTAATTCCCAGGGGATCCATACCTCCCATTTATCACCCACCTGCATGTGCTGCAACGCAGTGGAGAACCCGTCTACCACACCGTTTACGGCAAAGATGCTGGGGATGTCATTCCGGTTGCCGGTGGAATCGAAGATGATCTTGTTCTGGATGAGATTCCCCTTGTTATCGGTGTAACTGTCGGGTTGTGACCAGCTGTTCTTGTACCACCCGGTATAGAGCACTTTCACCTTGTCGGTGAAGTAGGGCGTTGCACCCGCTCCCGACTGGATCTCTTTGTACATGATATATCCCTTGCCGGATTTGGAATCCAGCCTTTGGTACTCCGAATAGGCAGCTATCTTTTCAAATTGGGCTTCATTTTCGAGCTTCCACCGGTCGTCGAACGTTTCTGTCTTATCGCACGAAGCAAACAGAAGCAGCAGTCCCATAATGGGAAAGGAAATGGTTCGGATTGTTTTACACATCATGATTGGGATAATTGTTTAAGGAGACATCTTAAATCGGTTTTTTCAGCAATCACTTGTTGCAGCGAGTCGATGGTTACTCTTTCCTGCACCATCGTATCGCGGTAGCGGATGGTGACGGTGTTGTCCTCCAGTGTCTGGTGATCGATGGTGGCACAGAACGGCGTGCCAATGGCATCCTGGCGGCGGTAGCGCCTGCCGATACTGTCTTTCTCGTCGTACTGGCAGGTGAAGCTGAACTTTAGTTCGTCCATGATCTCACGTGCTTTTTCGGGCAGTCCGTCTTTTTTCACCAGCGGCAGGATAGCCAGCTTCACCGGTGCCAGTTCAGGAGGCAGTTTCATCAGCACACGGGTCTCACCGCCCTCGAGTGTCTCTTCACAGAAGGAGGCGGTCAGCACGGAGAGGAACATGCGGTCTAAACCGATGGATGTCTCTACCACATAGGGCACATACGATCTGTTTTGGTCGGGATCGAAGTACTGCAGTTTCTTGCCGGAATATTTCTCATGCTGACTCAGGTCGAAGTCAGTGCGGGAGTGGATCCCCTCCACCTCCTTGAAACCGAACGGCATCTCAAATTCAATATCGGTAGCGGCATTGGCGTAGTGCGCCAGCTTATCGTGATCGTGGAAGCGATATTTATCGGCGCCGAAGCCGAGCAACTGGTGCCACTTCATGCGAAACGCCTTCCAGTGTTCAAACCATTTCAGCTCCTCACCCGGTGCCACGAAGAACTGCATCTCCATCTGTTCAAATTCGCGCATGCGGAAGATGAATTGACGGGCCACGATCTCGTTGCGAAACGCTTTGCCGATCTGTGCAATGCCAAAAGGTATCTTCATGCGTCCGGTCTTCTGCACATTGAGAAAGTTGACGAAGATGCCCTGTGCCGTCTCGGGACGGAGGTACACTTTCATGGCGCCGTCGGCTGTGGAGCCCATCTCCGTAGAGAACATCAGGTTGAACTGACGCACCTCGGTCCAGTTGCGGCTACCGCTTACAGGGCAGGCGATCTCACAGTCGATGATGATCTGACGCAGCTCTTCCAGGTTGTTGTCGTTGAGGGCCTTTGCAAAACGGGCATGGATCTCGTCCCTTTTCTGCCGGTGTTCCAATACACGGGGGTTGGTTTCGCGGTACATCTGTTCGTCGAAGTTCTCGCCGAACCGTTTGGCTGCCTTCTGCACCTCTTTCTCTATTTTCTCGTCGAGTTTGGCCAGATGATCTTCAATCAGCACGTCGGCACGGTAGCGTTTCTTGCTGTCCTTATTGTCGATCAGCGGGTCGTTGAACGCGTCCACATGTCCCGATGCCTTCCAGATGGTGGGGTGCATAAAGATGGCGGAGTCGATGCCCACCACGTTCTCGTGCAGCAGCACCATGCTGTCCCACCAGTATTTCTTGATGTTGTTTTTCAGCTCCACGCCCATCTGACCATAGTCATACACGGCGCTAAGGCCGTCATAGATCTCGCTCGAGGGAAATACATACCCGTACTCTTTGCAGTGTGATATCAGTTTTTTAAAAACCTCTTCCTGTTGTGCCATATTCAATTTAGGAGGCATGTCTTCGCGCATCTCTTCATGCGCAGGCATGCTGTTGTTTCTGATTGTTATCTGTTCATTCTTTTCAACCTGCAAAGTAAACGGTTTTTTTCGAGATTTTGGCTACCAAAATGCTTAAAGATAAATAATGGCACTATTATGAACGGTGCTTCAGGGAAAAATTGTACTTTTGCATCCAACGTTTACAAATATCTTTACATAATTACGAGAGCGCATGGCAGGAGGACTGAGATCGTTGGCAAAGGAGACTTTTTTCTACGGGATGGGAAGCGTTCTTCCCAGGCTTCTGAGCTGGCTGCTTTCCCTTTATTGGGCCTTCGCCCTGCCCCGGGTCTCCGACATCGGTGTGCTCACCAACTTTTACGCCTGGGTAGCCCTGCTGCAGGTGATCCTTACCTATGGCATGGAAACCGGCTTTTTCCGCTTCGTCAACAAAGAGGCGAACCCTGCTAAAGTCTTCTCTACCGCCTTTATCAGCATCCTCTCCACCACACTCCTGTTTTTTGTGGCGGCTCTGCTGTTCCTGCAGCCTGCAGCCTACGCTCTGGGCGGCACGGAGATGAAGCCGCACTACCTGTTGCTAATGGTGCTGATTCTCTGCTTCGATGTGGTGGGGACCATCCCTTTTGCCAACCTGCGGTATAAAAAAAGGCCCATCCGGTTTGCTGCCATCAAGCTGGTCAACGTGGTGCTGACGATCCTTATCAACCTCTTCTTTTTCCTGGCCTGTCCCCTGTTGCAGGAGAGTTTTCCCGACCTATTTGAATGGTTCGACCTCAACCGGGGGGTGGATTACATCCTGATAGCCAACCTCATCGCTTCGGTGATTCAGTTTCTGATGGTCGCTCCCGAGCTCAGGGTCCGTTTTTCGCTCGACAGGCCCCTGTTGCGCAGGATGCTGCGCTACTCCTTTCCTATTCTGATTCTGGGGATCGCGGGCATCCTCAACCAGACGGTGGACAAGATCCTCTTTCCCTGGATCTATCCCGATAAAGCGAATGCTTTCAAAGAACTGGGCATCTACGGCCAGAACTTCAAGATCGCCATCATCATGGTGATGTTTACTCAGGCCTTTCGCTATGCCTTTGAACCGTTCATCTTCGCCAGAAACAAGGGGGCAGCCGACGACCGGCAGTCGTTCAGCGATGCTACCCGCTATTTTATCCTCTTCGGGTTGCTGATCTTCCTGGTGACCATCGGTTACATCGATATCATTAAATTCCTTATCCCGGCGCAGTATTATGAGGGACTTAAAGTGGTACCGATCGTGTTGTTGGGTGAACTTTTCTTCGGGGTCTACTTCAACCTGTCGCTCTGGTACAAGCTCACGGACCAGACTCGCTGGGGTGCTTATATGTCGCTCTCCGGCTTTCTCATCACCTTGCTGATCAACATCCTGTTTATCCCCCGTTTCGGATATATGGCCTGTGCCTGGGCATCGTTCGTCGCCAACCTGGTGATGATGGTGATCTCCTATATCCTGGGGCAGCGACATTATCCTATTCCCTATAACCTCCGTTCAGCAGGCTCCTTTTTTCTGCTCTCCCTGATTCTGTTTGCCGGTATCAGACTGACCCATCTGAATCTGGAGAGCCTCCCGCTGCGACTGGTGATCAACACCCTGCTGGTAGGCTTCTATCTCGTCGTGATGGTAAAGAGAGAGCTGCCGCTGAGACAATGGCCTTTCATCGGGAAATATTTTAAGTAATGAATAATGAGTAATGAATAATTAA
>JAQVWR010000108.1 GCA_028709605.1 Proteiniphilum sp. | reverse complement strand
GGAGACACAGGCTTCCGTGATTGCATTTCTGAAGCAGGTGGATCTTTCTCCCTTCTCCGATCCTGCTCATCTGGAGGAGATCATCGCCTATGTCGACCGCATTGCTCCTCGCAATACAGCCGCAAAGGCAGCCGTGGATATCGCATTGCACGATCTGGCGGGGAAGATGATCGGTGCCCCGTGGTACCGGATGTATGGGCTGAATAAATTGGATGTGCCGGACACTACCTTCACCATCGGCATCGACAGCGATGAGGTGGTGCGGGAGAAGACGCGCGAGGCGCTGGGGCGTTTCAATATCTTAAAGGTGAAAGTGGGTGGTCCCGACGACAAACGAATGATAGAGGCGATCCGCTCTGTCACCGACCTGCCGTTGGCAGTGGATGCCAACCAGGGGTGGCGTGAGCCATCACAGGCATTGGACATGATCTGCTGGATGAAAGAGCAGGGGGTGGTGATGGTGGAGCAGCCCTTGCCAAAACAGGATCTGGCCGCCATCGCCCGCCTCACGCAGGAGAGCCCCCTGCCTGTTTTTGCCGATGAGTCGGTGCAGCGCCTCGCAGATGTGGAGCGGCTCAAAGGGGTCTTTTCCGGAATCAACATCAAACTGATGAAATGTACCGGTATGCGAGAGGCGTGGAAGATGCGCAACCTGGCCCGTTCACTGGGGATGAAGGTGATGATGGGCTGTATGACCGAAACCTCGTGTGCTATCTCGGCTGCCGCACAACTTTCTTCCGGGATGGATTTTGCCGATCTCGACGGTGCTTTGCTGATCCGCAACGACTGTTTTGAAGGCGCTAAACTGATAGAGGGGAAAATGATTGTTTCTGATTTGCCCGGGATAGGCGTGACACCTGTCAAAGAGCTCCGCTTCGGAAGAGAATAACCATCCCTGATTTTGTTCTGCCGGTGCCGGCGGTCTGCTTCATCTTCAAAAACTGATCTCTTTTCATGTTATTGTACGGATAGCCCGATCGGGATGAACGGAGTCTAAACGGAAAAAATCACTAATTGTAGTGATTGACGGGCGTTGCATTATCCCGTTCCTTTGTATGCTGTTTATTCACCCGACAAAAATTATTCCGTCAATATGAAATATTCGTTTTTAGCGTTATCCGTTTTGTGCAATAGTTTTTTTCTCTTTTCGGAAGAGGTGAGTCCGCTGAAAGAGAACCATCCTCAGGATACGGTAAAGGTGTATTACCTGAATGAGGTGGTGATCAGCTCCTCCGTGAAGGAGACGAACGACCTGCGGAACATGCCGACAGCCGTGACGGTGACCTCGCCGAGGCAGCTGAAAAACAATCAGATCGAGTCGCTGACCGAGATGAGCTCCTTTGTGCCCAATCTCTTTATCCCCTCCTACGGGTCGAAGGTCTCTACGCCCATCTATATTCGCGGCATCGGTGCCCGCCTGGGATCGCAGACAGTAAGCCTTTATGTGGACAACGTGCCGAGTTTCAATCCTTCCGCCTTCGACTGCGAGTTCCAGGACATCCAGCGGGTGGAGGTGCTGCGCGGTGCACAGGGAACGCTCTACGGCCGGAACGCTATCGGCGGCATCGTGAACCTCTATACCCTTTCGCCGCTTACCTACCAAGGCTCTTCGGTGATGCTGGGCGGTGGCAACTACGGCCAGTTTTCGGTGAAGGGGTCAAGCTACAGCCGGGTGAGCGACCACTGCGGGCTCTCCGTGGCGGCTTACTACAAGAGGGATGACGGGTTCTTTCGCAACAATTATACCGGCAGCAATGTGGATGCATCGGAGAATGCCGGCGGACGCATGAAACTGGAGTGGGAGGCGACTCCCTCTTTCAGGGCGCAGTTCTTTGGGAACTACGATTACGTGTCGGGAGGTGCCTTCCCCTACATGCACCGCGACTCGTCGGCAGTGAACTTCAATGAACCCTCCTCCTACGACCGCCATCTCTTCACCAACGGGCTGTCACTCGATTGCAAGGGTAACGGATATTCGGTGCACTCCACCACCGGTTATCAGTTTCTGAAGGATGATATGAAGATGGATCCGGACTATACGCCGAAGTCTTTTTTTTCCATCAACCAGAAACAGCAACAACACTCGCTGAGCCAGGAGATCACTGTGAAGTCGGACAACCGCAACCGGTACCGTTGGGTGGCGGGTGCCTTTGGCTTCTACGACCACCGGGCCATCGATACGCCGGTAGCGATTAAAGAGGAAGGGATTGCCGCTCTCGAACATCAGATGAATAAAAACATTCCTCCAACTGTTCCGGTAAGAATCGAATACAACGATGATCTGATCGAGCTTCCAGGAAACTACACAAAACCGTCACGCGGAGCAGCGCTTTTTCATCAGTCTACCTTTCATGATTTGTTCGGTTTAAGTGGTTTGTCGGTCACTGCCGGTTTGCGATTTGACTATGAACATACCGGGATTGATTTTTATACTGAGAGTCATGGATCGGATGTGAATATTGTGATACCCGGACTTGCCCCCGGATTTGTGGAAGGAGATACACTTTTGGAAGGCAACTACAGCAAGAGTTACTGGGAGATCCTGCCCAAGTTTGCCCTACAGTACCAGTTTACCCCAACCGCCCATATCTATCTCTCTGCCTCCAAAGGGTACAAGACGGGGGGATACAATGAACAGGCTTTCTCCAAGCTATTGCAAAATGTATTAAGCCAATCCATCAAAGAAAAAGGGATGAAAAAGATGTCAGAGATGATGCGACAATTACCCGGCGGCGGCAAGCCGGCTGGCGGCGCCCCGGGCGGAACAGCTTTTGCAGCACCCTCCCTCGAGGAGCAGCTCTCCTACGATCCCGAACGCAGCTGGACCTATGAGCTGGGCGGGCGTTACGAAATGCTCGATAGGAAACTATCCCTTGCCTACGCGTTTTTCTACACCCATGTACACAATATACAGATTGTCAAACTGGTGGAGCAGGGTACCGCCGGCCGCGTGGTGACCAATGCCGGCAAGTCGGACAGCAAGGGTTTTGAGCTGAGCCTGAAGTATATGCCGTTGAGCGGCCTCTCCTGCTTCGCCGACTACGGTTTTGCCGACGCACGATTCCGCAACTATCAGGTGGAAGGCAAAAATGAAAAGGGGAAACCTGTTACCATCGATTACGCCGGAAACCATATTCCCTTTGCTCCGCGACACACCCTGAGCTTGGGAGTCAGCTATGTGTATGATTTTGCCCACAGGCCTCTGATCGACCGCCTGGTAACCAACATGCAGTATTCCGGGGTGGGGAAAATCTACTGGACCGAATCGAACAGAACCACCCCGCAGGGAGGGGATGAAGGGGTAGAGCTTTATCAGCCCTTCTATGGATTGGTGAACGGCAGCGTTGCAGCTGAAAAGGGTGCTTTATCCCTCGAATTCTGGGTAAAGAACCTGTTCAACACCGATTACCACTCTTTCCTGTTTGAAGCATCCGATATGACTACCGGTAAGGTGAACCAGTTCGTGCAGCGCGGATATCCCACCCGCCTGGGAGCAACCCTCCGTTATACCATCAGCAGATAAGAAAAGAATTTGATGATCTCCTCAGTGAAGAAATGGCCCGCGCACTTTCTGTAAGGTATATTTTACTATTATGGAAATATTCATACACAATGAGTAATCTCTAAAATCAAAGTGGGTAACATATAAATATGAAAAAAAGTCTACCTTTGCAAAATAAAGTTGGTGAAGTGTGAAGGGAACCTTGCCGCTTATTAAGTTATAAAACAATTTATTAGTATATGTACAACTGGTTTGAGTGCAAGATAAAATATGACAAGATGCTGGAGACCGGCATGCAGAAAACAGTGACCGAGCCTTACTTAGTAGATGCTCTCTCCTTCACCGAGGCGGAGGCGCGTATCATCGAGGAGATCAAGCCTTTTATCTCGGGCGAGTTCTCCGTATCCGACATCAAGCGGGTAAAATATACCGAGTCGTTCTTTAACGAAACGGGCGACCGCTACTACAAGGCACGGCTCTATTTCATTACCCTCGATGAGAAGAGCGGCGCCGAAAAGAAAACCGCTGTCAATATGCTGGTGCAAGCCTCCGAGCTGAAAGAGGCGGTGGAAATCGTGGAAACGGAGATGAAAAAGACCATGATCGACTATGCGATCGCCTCCGTGGCAGAGACCGCAATCATGGATGTCTTCCCCTATTCGGGAGAGAGTGCAGCCAAAGAGAAGGAATGAACATTGCATCACATATCAGATCCCTCAGGGAGACCCTGCCGCCGCAGGTGAAGGTGGTGGCGGTATCCAAGTTCCACCCCGCAGAGAAGATCCGCGAAGCATATGACGCCGGACAGCGTCTCTTCGGCGAGAGTCGCGTACAGGAGCTGGTGGCAAAGCAGCAGCTGCTGCCCAAGGATGTTGAGTGGCATTTTATCGGCAGCCTGCAGCGCAACAAAGTAAAACAAATTGCTCCTTTCATCTCGTTGATCCACAGCGTCGACAGTGAGCGGCTGATACAGGAGGTCGACAGACAGGCTGCTGCCTGCGGACGGGTGATCCCTTGCCTGTTGCAGCTGCACATTGCCCAAGAAGAGACCAAGTCGGGCTTCTCGCCTGATGAGTGCCGTCGTTTTCTGGAGGAGGGTAGCACCCTGATCCGCGTGGGGACGCTGATTTTCGGCAATCGCTGATCGCTTATCAATAAAAAATATCTATATTTGTAAATACGTAATTTTGAAAAACATTTGTCACTTACATGGTT
>JAQVWR010000005.1:37459-69799 GCA_028709605.1 Proteiniphilum sp. | reverse complement strand
GCCATCAGGAAGATAGGACTCTCCCTGCGCGACGACTTCGCTGCCATCCGCAAACGTTCCGCCCGCAAACCGGAGAACTTCATCGACCTGCAACTCTTCGTCGATCAGTTTGGCATTGAGGACAACAGCCTGCAGAAGATCTACGCCCTCCTCTTCGGAAGGAAGATCTCTAAGAGCCAGCGACTGTCGAACTGGGAAGCGTTGCAACTGACCCCTGCACAGCAGTCGTATGCAGCCATCGACGCCTGGGCCTGCCTGCGCATCTACAACCATCTGACCGGCACAAACAACCAAATACCCAAATGAAGATGTATCAAGAGATCGTGTTGAAACCAAAAAAGGATGAATCGCTCAGACGGTTTCATCCCTGGGTCTTTTCCGGTGCCATCGTACCGACCGCTGTCATGCCCGCAGAGGGAGAGGTGGTACGCGTCCTGGCTGCCGACGGCAGCTTCCTCGGCGTGGGACATTACCAGGCAGGCAGCATCAGCGTGCGCATCCTCTCCTTCCGAGATGAGCCTATCGACCGCTCTTTTTACCGGACAGCGCTCACCTGCGCCTATCGGCTGCGCCGACAGTTGCAGTTGGTACGCAGCGACCAAAATACTTACCGGTTGGTACATGGCGAGGGTGATTATCTGCCCGGCTTGATCATCGATATGTATGGCGACACGGCTGTGATACAGGCACATTCGGTGGGGATGCACCGCGACCTGGAACAGATCACCTCGGCATTGAAGGAGGTGATGCCTTCCGGAGAACTGAAACACATCTTCTATAAGTCGGAGGGCACCCTGCCCTTCAAAGCAGGCCTCGCGGCTGAGGATGGTTATCTCTGGGGTGGGGAGGAGGTAGAAGCCATCGCCCTCGAAAACGGACTCCGCTTTCATATCGACTGGCTCAAGGGGCAAAAGACCGGCTTCTTCGTCGACCAGCGCGAGAACAGGAAACTGCTGGAACAGTATGCCGCCGGACGGCGTGTGCTCAACATGTTCTGCTACACCGGCGGCTTCTCGGTTTATGCCCTGCGGGGCGGCGCAGTACGGGTCGACTCGGTGGACAGCTCCTCCAGGGCGGTCTCACTCACCAACCGCAATATCGTCCTCAATTTCGGCGAGGAACCCCGACACAACGCGTTTGCCGAAGATGCCTTCCGGTTCCTGAAAGAGATACCCGAGGGGAAGTACGACTTGATCGTGCTCGACCCGCCCGCCTTTGCCAAACACCGTGGCGCGGTGAACCATGCCCTGCAGGGATACAAGAAGCTGAACCTCTCTGCCTTCGGGAAGATTGCACCCGGGGGCATCCTCTTCACCTTCTCCTGCTCCCAGGTGATCACCAGGGAGCAGTTCCGGCTGGCAGTCTTCAGCGCAGCAGCCATCTCGGGACGAAAGGTGAGGATTCTCCATCAGCTTACACAGCCCGCCGATCACCCCATCAACATTTATCATCCCGAAGGGGAATATCTGAAGGGATTGGTGCTGCAAGTGGAATAAAGTGTGAAAAATACATTTAAATTTGCTGAAAGGGGCTGTTTTTGGTTAAACTGTGTAAAAACAGTGGATTTTCTGTTCCAAAGTTATGTTTTATAACACAAAAACGGCTACATTTGCAACGTGTTTTTCATGGTATTAGATTTAAGGTTAACAATGAAGATTGGTTGTCGTGAGACAACCTTTTCTTTTTTATCCTCCTCCCTTTCCCGTTTTCACAAATTATAAACTGTTCCCTTGGCTTTTGTGGCAGGTTTATTGTTATTTTTGCATGACAATAGAATTGCTGAGAAGATGGAATTGCGCACAGGGATAGATATCTTACGGTCTGATGTTTCAATCAGTCACGCCACACGGATGATGCTGTGGGGCTCCTGCTTTTCCGAGGAAATCGGCAGAAAGCTGGCAGATCATAAGTTTCGGGTGGAGGTAAACCCCTTCGGGATCTTATATAATCCCTTCTCCCTATCGTATGCAATCAGAAGAGTGCTCGCAGGCAACCCGTTCACCGGATCGGATCTGATCTTCTGCAACGAGATGTTCCACAGCCTGATGCATCATGGCTCCTTCTCTTCGCCCCGGAGAGCGGATGCTCTCCGCCTGATCGGCGAACGTTTTGAGAAGGCGGTGACGCTGCTGCCGCAGACGGATCTTCTGCTGGTCACCTTCGGCACAGCCTGGGTCTACCGGTGGAAAGAAAACGGCTCCATCGTCGGCAACTGCCACAAACTGCCGGCACATCACTTCGATCGTTACCGGCTTACGGTGGAGGAGATCACTGAGGAGTGGGGGGAGCTGATCACCCGGCTAAAAACCCTCAATCCGGAGATGAGGCTGCTGTTCACGGTGAGCCCCGTCCGTCACTGGAAGGATGGAGCGCATGAGAACCAGCTCAGCAAGGCGATTCTCCACCTGGCCATTGACCGTCTTCGGGAGAGGGATCCGCAGCATGTTGTCTATTTTCCTGCCTATGAGGTGATGATGGATGAGTTGCGAGACTATCGCTTCTATGACGAAGATATGTTGCATCCCTCCTCTCTGGCGGTGGATTATATCTGGGAGCTCTTTTCCCGGGCCTTCTTCAGTGAGGAAACCAGAAGAGTGAATGAGGAGTGGGCATCGATACGGAAAGCGTTGGATCACCGTCCTCTGCATCCCGACACGGAGGCCTTTCGCCTCTTTTGCCGACAGACGGTCGCAAAGTTGGAGGCGTTTGCGAGAAACCATCCAGGGATATCTTGCGAGGAAGAAAGAAAAAAACTGACTTTATTATAAAACCGGATTATGAATTATACGATTCAACAAATAGCATCCATTCTGAAACTGTCGACAAAGAACCTGCAGCCGGCAGAGATTGAGGTGCTGCTCTCCGATAGCCGGAGACTCACGGATCCTCCCGCCACTCTTTTTTTTGCGCTGGAGACCCGTAGTAACGATGCGCATGCTTTTGTCCACGAACTGTATGAGGAGGGCGTACGCAATTTTGTGGTTACGAAGATGCTTCCCGAATGGGCCGCATTTTCGGATGCCAACTTCCTGAAAGTGAAAAACAGCCTCACCGCTTTGCAGAAGATCGCAGCCTGGCACCGGTCGCGGTTCGACATACCGGTGATTGGCATCACCGGCAGCAACGGAAAGACCATCGTGAAGGAGTGGCTCTATCAACTGCTGGAAAAAGATTACAATATTGTCCGCTCACCGCGCAGCTACAACTCACAGATCGGCGTTCCTCTGTCGGTATGGCAGCTCGACGAGAAAGCGGAGCTGGGGATCTTTGAAGCGGGCATCTCAATGCCCGACGAGATGGAAAATCTGGAGCCGGTGATCAAACCGACCATCGGCGTGCTGACCAAGATCGGGGAGGCACATCAGGAGAACTTCACCTCTCTCCAGCAGAAGTGCATGGAGAAGCTGGAGCTCTTCATCAACTGCAACGTCTTCATCTTTGATGAGGACAATGATCTGGTGTCACGTTGCGTGGATCTGATGGTCCTCTCCCAGAAAACATTCTCCTGGTCGAGGAGGAACCGGGAGGCCCCTCTCTTCATCTCCTCCGTGGAGAAGAGGGAGGAGCACTCCGTGATTTGCTATTCGTTTCTGAATTTTGACTATTCTTTTGAGATCCCTTTTACCGATGAGGCCTCGATAGAGAATGCGATCAACTGCCTGGCTGTAGCCCTTTACCTACATGTTTCTCCCACGGAGATAGCCGACAGAATGATCCAACTCGAGCCGGTGGCGATGCGCCTGGAGCTGCGAAAGGGTAAGCAGGAGTGCCTGATCATTAATGATACCTATAACTCCGACATCAACTCCCTCAAGATCGCATTCGATTTTCAACAACAGCGCCGCATGGATCGACCCCTGAAGAAGACGGTGATCCTTTCTGATATCCTGCAGACAGGCTTATCGCCCCGCTCGCTCTACAGGAAGGTAGCGGAGCTGGTGGAGCAGAGTGGCATTCGGAAGCTGATCGGCATCGGCCCGGACCTCTCCGCCAATGCGGAGGCATTTGCGGTGCCGGAGAAAGTGTTCTATCCCTCCACCGATGAGTTTATTCGTTCAGGTGCCTGGAAGACGTTCCGTGATGAGCTGATCCTGCTCAAGGGGGCACGCCGCTTTCACTTTGAACGGATCAGCGTCCTGCTTGAGGAGCGGATCCATGAGACACTGTTGGAGGTGGACCTGGATGCGGTGGTGCACAACTTTAACTTTTATAAGTCGAAACTGCGGCCTGACATGCGGCTGGTCTGCATGGTGAAGGCTAACGGTTACGGTGCGGGGGCGATAGAGATCGCCAAGACGCTGCAGTACCACCGGTGCGATTACCTGGCCGTGGCGGTGGCCGAGGAGGGACTTCTCCTCAGAAAGGAGGGGATCTCGTTGCCGGTGATCGTGCTTAATCCGGAGGTGAACGGCTTCGAGGAACTGTTCACACATGATCTGGAGCCGGAGGTGTACAATTTCCGGATCCTGGAGGCCTATATCAAAGAGGCAGAAAGAAGGGGGATCACCGGGTACCCTATCCATCTGAAAATCGACAGCGGCATGCACCGTCTGGGGTTCCTGCCGGAACAGATTCCTGCGCTGACTGAGCGGCTTGCCACCCAGAAAGGGCTGAAGGTGTTCTCGGTCTTCTCTCACCTGTCTGCCAGCGAGAGCTGGGTCTTCGATGATTTTACCCACCGCCAGATGGAGACCTTCCGACAGGCAGCCAATGCCATCGAGCAGGCATTGCAGTACCGCATATGGAAGCATATCCTCAACTCCGCCGGGATGGAACGGTTCCCCGACACGGAATGGGACATGGCACGGCTGGGGATCGGACTTTACGGCATCAGTGCCAGCGGCCTTCAGGGACTGAAGAACGTATGCACCCTGAAGACCACCATCCTGCAGATCAAGGAGGTCCCTGCCGACGAGACCATCGGTTACGGGAGAAAGGAGAAGCTGGAACGTGATGCCCGCATCGCCACCATTCGCTTCGGGTATGCCGACGGCCTCGACCGGCAGTTCGGCAACCGGAAAGGAAAGGTACTGATCAACGGACATCGGGCACCTATCGTGGGAAACGTATGCATGGACCTCTGTATGGTGGATGTGACCGATATCCCTGCACAGGAAGGCGATACGGTCATCCTTTTCGGAGAAGGACTCTCCGTCATTGAGCTGGCGCAGACCATCGGAACCATTCCCTATGAGATCCTCACATCGGTCTCCCCCCGCGTGAAGAGAATCTATATCAAGGAATAGGAAGACCCTCTCTCCACCGGCGTTGTACAGTGATTCAGGCCGGCACAAAAAAAACAACCCGATCATCCGATCGGGTTGTTTTTGTAAGGTCAGTGTGCGTGTGCTTAGTCTACAAAGAAGATAGCCACGCGGTTCCAGCTGTTTTCTGCATAAGGCTGTTCGGTATCACCCTTCCAGTCGATGGAAATGCGGTCGCTGTTGATTCCGTAATCGTTGGTCAGCGCGTCGGCAACGGCTCTTGCACGTTTTTCAGAGAGTGCAAAGTTGTATTCCGGTGTACCGGTCTGAGCATCTGCGTAAGCTACGATGTTCACCTTCGCGTTCGGGTTGGCCTTCATGTATTCAGCGGTATTGTGTACGCTGATCTGCTGGCCCTTATCGATCTTGGCAGAGTTGATGCGGAAGAACACTACGTTGGGAACATAAACTGCCTCACTGACAACAGCCGGCTTTACTTCCGGGCATTCGGGGCAGGACTCGGGTCTGAGTCTCAGCTCTTCGTTCTCGGCACGCAGCCTGTTGATCTGGCTGTTCAGGTCGTTGATCAGGTTGTAGTCCATCAGTTCGGCAGGAGTGAAACTCTGTTTGCCGCCCAGACCGAACTTGATCCCTGCGGTACCGGTGAACATGCTGTCATATTCATAGTCTCCGCCTAATCCGCTTCCGTCAAAAGTTTCCTGCATCACTCTCCATCCCAGCTCTACAAAGAGAGCAACACTCTTGGAAAGCTGGAAGTTGTTGATCAACCCTACGTTGTAGGTGAGGGTCTGATTCTGGTTCGTGAGAAATTTCTTGTCGGGATTGGGTTTCTTCCAGTCATCATCCAGTCCGTACATATAACCGATACCCATGTAGGGGATCAGGCTGTATACCCTGTCCGGGTTATAAGAACCCCAGGCGTTGATGACGTTGAACATCAGGTCTACATGGCCGCCCAACCAGTTCTGTTCCGGTTCGATACCGTCAGCAACATGCTTGATGTGACCGCCGTCGATGACCGCGCGGGCACCCCAGTTGGGACTGAGCCAGCGTCCGACCTCCAGCTGGCCGTTCCAGCCCAGACGATCGCCAAAATCGGCATCGGCATCATTTTCACCTTTTGTCATGTACAGGTTCGTTCCCCCGCCGATACTCATATACCAGTTGTCACTTGCCTTATTCTTCAGATACACCGTACCTTCAGAAACATTTTGTACTTCCTGCGCACCGATGCTGAATGCAACCAGTGCAGAAAATAAAAGTAAACTAAACTTTTTCATAAATTTACATTCTAATTAAACATTTCGTTTTACAATAACTCGATATTCTTAGTTTTTAACGGTTGTACTGCGCTCAGTACCTCCTTCATTGTTTCCTCTATAACATTTCTGTTATAAAAATGTTCGCTGAAACATGCCCTGAAAGGCATGATTTCCCTGAATGACCGTCTTTTTGCCTCTGTCGAAGCAGTTAAACTTAAGATTACAAATATAAAACTTAAAATTTAGATAATCTTGTTTTTCTTTCAGAATTTTGCGAAAATATGGCCAATCGGGCATTTCTCCCCATATGTGGCCGTGGATGGAACAGCCGGAAAGGCTTTGTTTACCCCAGGTAGCTTTTCAAAAGTTTGCTGCGCGAGTCCTGCCGGAGCCGCCGGATGGCTTTCTCCTTGATCTGTCGCACGCGCTCGCGGGTCAGCTGAAACTTGTCGCCGATCTCCTCGAGCGTCATCTCCTGACAGCCGATGCCGAAAAACATCTTAATGATGTCACTCTCTCTCTCCGTCAGGGTGGAGAGTGCACGGTCAATCTCTTTCTGCAGCGATTCGTTGATCAGCGTACGGTCGGCAATGGGCGCATCGTCGTTGACCAGCACATCCAGCAGGCTGTTGTCTTCGCCTTCCACAAACGGTGCATCCATGGAGATGTGACGTCCCGATACCTTGAGCGAGTCCGTCACCTTGTCCACGGAGATATCCAGTTCAGTGGCCAGCTCCTCAGCCGACGGTCGCCGTTCGTTCTCCTGCTCAAATTTCTGAAATGCTTTGCTGATCTTATTCAGAGAACCCACCTGGTTGAGAGGCAGCCTTACGATACGTGACTGCTCGGCAAGGGCTTGCAGGATCGACTGACGGATCCACCATACTGCATAGCTGATGAACTTGAAGCCTCTGGTCTCATCAAATTTTTCGGCGGCCTTGATCAATCCCAGGTTCCCTTCGTTGATCAGGTCGGGCAGGCTCAGGCCCTGGTTCTGATATTGTTTGGCAACCGACACAACAAACCGGAGGTTCGCCCTGGTGAGTTTTTCCAAAGCCTGTCGATCTCCTTTCTTGATTGCCTGCGCTAACTCTACTTCTTCCTCTACGGTGATCAGGTCCTCACGACCAATCTCCTGCAGATACTTGTCGAGTGAAGCGCTTTCACGATTGGTGATCGATTTTGTAATTTTAAGTTGTCTCATCTGTATACTACTATTCTTCGGAATATTCCTTCATTGTTTCATTGGGGCCGCAAAAGTACAAAAAATATTTGGATGAAGATACATGACTGCCCCGTTGCCAAACATATAGCAAAGGAATCCGGCTTTACAGCCTAATTCCTTTGCTATAGAAACGCTAATCGGTTCGTTTTTGTTACTGAAAAGTGAATGATTAACCTTCATTAACCATCTCTCACTTTCCCGACAGGTCGATGGCAATGTACTGCGTCCTGCCGTTGGGATAGAAACCGGCAATCAGTACCACCTTATCCTCGTGTGTGCGGGTGGCGGCAAGGATGCTTTCCACTTCGCTCTGACTGTTCACGGGTGTGTTGTTCATTCGCAGGATGATGAAGCCTTTGTTGATTCCTTCCTTACGGAACAACCCTTTGCTGTTGACACTTTCCACCTCAATTCCGCTGGAGATGCCCAGGGCTTTCTTCTTTTCGTTGCTCACCGGCTTAAAGGTGGCACCCAAGACGCTCACGGCATCTGCCTTGCGGGTGATCTCGGTGCTCCCTTCGTCGTTCTTCAACTCTACATTGAAGGCGCGTTGATTACCGTTACGGTCGACCGTTACGCTGATCTTATCGCCGGGACGGTAGCGATTCAGCTGGCTCTGTAATTCGGCAAAATTACGGATCGGCACATTGTTGATCGCGGTGAGGATATCACCTTTTTGAATGCCTGCCGCCTTGGCAGCACTCCTCTCGGCAAAGTCCTCTACCAGCACTCCTTTTATCTGGGAGAGCTCGCTTGCACGCTTGGGATCCTCCTGGCGGATGCCTTCAATGTTGGGGACCTGAATACCCAATACGGCGCGCTGTACCGTTCCGTATTCTTTCAGGTCGGCTGCTACTTTCCCTGCAATGGAGATGGGTACCGCAAAGGCATACCCGGCGAAATTGCCGGTTTGTGAATAGATGGCGGTATTGATTCCTACCAGCTCACCGCGGGTGTTGACCAATGCTCCGCCGCTGTTGCCCGGGTTGACTGCTGCATCGACCTGGATGAATGACTGGATGCCCAGGCTGCCGCCCATCACATTGCCTCTGTTCTTGGCACTCACGATGCCGGCAGTCACGGTGGAGGTGAGGTTGAAGGGATTACCTACCGCCAGCACCCATTCACCTACCTGCAGGGCGTCGGAGTTGCCGAAGGTGAGATAGGAAAAATCATTGCCGTCGATCTTCAGCAGGGCGATGTCGCTCATCCCGTCGGTACCGATCACCTTGGCAGTAAACTCGCGGTTGTCGTTCAGCGTGACGGATACCTCCGAGGCGTTCTCCACCACATGGTTGTTGGTGATGATGTAGCCGTCTTTGGAGATGATCACCCCCGATCCGAAGCCTATCTGTTCGCGCGGTTGTGACGGCATCCGATCGCCAAAACCGAAGAAGAAGTCAAACGGATTGATATATTGCTGTTGGCTGATGGTCTTGGCTTTGACGTGCACTACGCCGTCTACCGAGCGGGTGGCCGCTTCGGTGAAATCAGGATATCCGTCGGGTGTGGTAAGGCTGGTAAGAACCATGTTTCTGTCCTGGCCGAATGAATCGGCAAGCATGCCGATTTCTTTCGTGGAGGAGTCTGAAGAGGTGCCGGCGGCCGCTCCGCTCTTTTTTCCGCTGATCATATTGTACCCCAACAGGGTGACTACAGAACTCAATATTGCGACTAACACGATCGCAAGAACATTTTTTCCGTTTTTCGTATTCATATGGTTGAAATTGAAGTTAATTACTGTCCTCAACGCAACAAATGTAGCACAAAAATCATACACAAACCGACCCGCCGGCTTGGCTTTTAACACTTTTAACGGAAAAAATATCCGATTAACCCGATTTAACCGAGCCGTGGTGCATCTCCCTCCCGTTCGCCTGACAAGATGGCATTTTTGACGTTTCTCACGGATCCATTTATCGTCTCAGTGAGTTGCTTTTGGTGGCATATTGTCTGAAACGGAAATTGTTCAATGGCTGGAAAAGATCGTAGCACAGCAGGTTGATATGGTATCCTGCGCCATCCAGCAGCCTGCTGTTCCGGTTGAGGACAATCAGTTGTACGCCAAAGCGGATGAGGAAGAGCAGCAAGGCCGTACCGGTAAGCAGCCACGAGCAGGCGGGCAGGCTCACGGTCACCCCCGCTGCCACAGAGAGGTAGAAAGCGTACCGGGTGAAAGTCTCCAGGCTGAAGAGGCAGGGAGGGAGGCCCTTGTAAAATTGTTTCGTGAACAGATATTTCGATTTCAGGGAGCGCCAGGTGAAGAAGTTGTCAATGCCGTAGGTCTCGGTCATGCTCTCCGGTGAGAGAACCACACCTGTTTTTGTTCCCGTGGCGATCCGGTTGATGTAGAGATCATCTTCTCCTCCGTCGATATGCAGGATGGATGAAAAGCCCTTGTACCGGAAGAAAAGTTCCTTCCGGTAGGCCATGTTCCGTCCGATGCCCATAAAAGGCTTGTGCAACAGTGCCATGGAAAGGAATTTGAGGTGGTGGATCAGGTTGTCGAACCGGATGAACGTGCGCATAGGCACCTTTCTGTCGATCACCAGCCGGTTGTATCCCAGTACAATCTCTTTTCCCCCGGCGAACGCTTTCCCATATTCCCTGATCCAGTTCGGGGAACAGGGCTTACAGTAGGCTTCCGTGAAGAGCAGGATCTCATTTTTGGCCGCTTTGATGCCAAGGGTGAGCGCCAGCTTCTTTTCGTTGACACTGTCCGCTTCTGCCGGTACGTAGGTGTGGTAGAGGTGCGGATATTTGCGTGCTGCGGACTTCAGCACCATGTCGGTCTCATCGGTGGAGCCGCTGTTGACCACCACCACCTCGAAGTCGGGATAATCCTGTTCCAGGATAAAAGGCAGGTTCTTTTCCAGCTCCTCCGAGTTGTTCTTCGACGGGATGATCACCGAGATGGCCGGCAGCTTCTCGTCCGGAAGGGGATGTGGCGGTCGTTTTTTTTCGTATCGGTAGGGTTTGTCATATACGGTAAAATAAAACAGAAGCTGCACCAGGAAGAAGAAAAGCATCATCCCCCCCAGAATCCACTCCGCAAGCGAAAGCCGGGAAAAAAGAGCATGAAGGTAATCCATTTTGATCGGTTTATAGTTTGTCAGAGAACCGGGAAGCGGGGATCTCCCGGCAATTGTAGGTGGAGGCCATCGTTTCCCCGTAGGCACCGGCCGACCGGATAGCGATCAGATCCCCCCTTTTTGAGCCGTTGAGCATCTGGTCGCGCGCAAAAACATCGCTCGACTCGCAGACGGGTCCCACCACATCATAAGGAGTGTACGGTTTCTCTGAACTGATGTTCTCAATATGATGATATGCCTGATAGAGTGCCGGCCGGATCAACTCGGTCATGCCGGCATCCACGATCAGGAATTTTGTCCGGATCCCCTCTTTCACATAGACCACCCGTGTGATCAGCGAACCGCAGGGGGCCACCACCGAGCGGCCCAGTTCGAAGTGGAGGGTCTGCCCCTCTTCCAGCGTCAGGTACTTGTCGAACAGGCGGAAGTAAGATCCGAAATCGGCTATGGGACAGTGGTTGGGATGCTGGTAGTTGATACCCAGACCACCTCCCACGTTGATAACCGGCAGGGTGATGCCCTGTGTGCGGAACCACTCCCGAAGCTCCAGCACCTTCACGCAGAGATCCTCGAACGAGGAGAGGTCGGTGATCTGTGAGCCGATATGGAAGTGCATGCCGATCAGGCGGATATGCTTCGCGTCGGTGATCATCCGCAGTACATCGGGCAGATCCTGCTCGTTGATGCCGAACTTGTTCTCATTCAGTCCGGTGGTGATATATTGATGGGTGTGGGCATCCACATTGGGGTTGATGCGCAGCGCCACGGGTGCCTTCTTTCCTTTCGCCTTCGCCAGCTCGTTCAGCACCTCCAGCTCGGGTTTTGATTCCACATTGAAGCAGAAGATCTCATGGTCGAGTCCGATATGGATCTCCCGGTCGGTTTTGCCCACGCCGGCAAAGGCAATCTTGTTGGCAGGGAAGCCGCATTTCAGGGCCAGCAAGATCTCATTGCCACTCACACAGTCGGCACCGAACCCGCAGGAGGCGATGAGTCGCAGGATCTCCGGGTTGGCATTTGCCTTGATGGCGTAATGGATACGGAACGGTTTGTCGACGGTTTCCCGCCGGATGGTGTCGAGTGTTTCGCGCAGCAACGTCATATCGTAGTAGTAAAAAGGCGTGTCGAGCGCTTCAAACTTATCGGTGGGAAATGTTCCTTTGATCATGCGTAAAAAGTGTATCATTGGGTTTATTTTACGCACCGGAGGGTTGATCCCGGGCGGTGCGCCACTCTTCGTGTGACAAAATTACGAATTTTTTAGCGATAACCTTCTGTTCCGATCAAAGAAAATGCCTGCTCCAGTTTATGCTCCATGGGCAGGGCGGCATCGATCCAGTGAATAGGGATGCCGCGCCGTTCCATCCCCCTGAACCAGGTCATCTGTCGCTTGGCAAACTGATGGATGGCAATCTCGAGCTGGCGGACCATCTCGCGGTAGCTCAGCTCACCCGTGACATGCAGCGTGACGTATTTATATTCCAGACCGTAGTAGATCAGATCGGCGGGAGGAATGCCTTCGTCGAGGAGCTGCCTCACCTCGTCGATCATCCCCTCCTGCAGGCGGGCTTGCAGCCGTCGGCTGATCTTCTCCCGTCGCAGCTCGCGGTCGATCTGCAGCCCGAGGATGGTGCTCTCCAAGGGAGAGGACGTGTTGGGCGGGGGGCTTTGTTCCGACTGGTAGTCGGCGATCTCGATGGCACGGATGGCTCTTTTCTTTGTATCAGTGTCGGTGGTGTTGTGTAGGGGCCGGTAGCTGCGCAGGATCTCCGTCAGCTCGGTGAGCGACAGCGGTTCGAGTCGGCTTCGCAACGCCGGGTTCACCGGCACGTTGGGCAGGTGGTAGCCCTTCAGCACCGATTCGAGGTAGAGGCCGGTGCCGCCACAGAGAAAGGGCCTCTTTCCGCGGTTGCAGATATCCTGATAAGCAACATGGAAGTCGCGCTGATAGTCGAACAACGTGTACTTGTCGCCCGGCTCGCGGATATCGATCAGGTGAAAAGGGACGCTCTTCCCGACGAGGGTGTATTCCGAGAGGTCCTTGCCTGTGCCGATGTCCATGCGGCGGTAGATCTGGCGCGAGTCGGCACTGATGATCTCTCCCCCGAGTGCATGCGCCAGCTGTACGGCAAACGGGGTCTTTCCGCTGGCGGTGGGCCCCAGGACGGTGATCAGCTTTCTGCTCATCATGCTTTTGCCGGGTCTGATGCTTACCAGCTCCCGCCGGCGCCTCCTCCGCCGAAACTGCCGCCCCCGCCGCCGCCGAAGCCTCCAAATCCGCCGCCTCCAAATCCTCCGCCGAAACCACCCAGCCCTCCGTTATGCCGGCTGCCGCCGATGAATGGCGGAAAGAAAACGGGGTTGTCCCCTTTGTGGTGCCCCTCGCTGTCGATATGCTGATCCCCTCCGCCGGAGAGGAAGGCCAGCAGGAGAAGGATGCCCACTACCAGGATGATGATCGCCAGCAGGGGGATCCCCTCCTGCTCTTTCTCATCGGCGGTGAACTCGCCCGACAACCGGGCAATCATCTCGTCCACGGCAGCATTGACCCCTCCGAAATAATCCTCTTCCATAAAGTAGGGGATCATCACATTGCGCACGATACGGCCGGCATAGGCATCGTTGATGCGCGCCTCCAGACCGTAGCCCGTGGCGATGAATGCCTGCCCGCGGCTGTTCCCCCTTTTCGGTTTGATCAGGATCACGGCGCCGTTGTTGTTGCTTTTCTGCCCTACCTGCCATTTTTCTCCGAGCCGGAAGGCATAGTCGGAAGGAGCATATCCTCCCAGGTCGTTGACTGTCACCACATAGATCTGCGTGGAGGTGGAGTCGTGGTAGGCCAACAACTTCTGCTCCAGCGCCTGATTCGCCGCATAGGAGAAGATGCCGGCAAAGTCATTCACCAGGCGGTAGGGCACCATCGGCTCCGGAATCTCCTGTGCTGCCAGGCGGGCGGAGAGAAGAAAGAGGATGGTGGGGAACAGCAGTCTACTCCAGGATAACTTCATCGCTTAGTTCGTTTATGTCGTTTTCCGATACCGGATATTGCGCCTTGACCAGTTCACCCACTCTGTTCACCCCCCGACAGATGCCGTCGGTGATCCTTTCCTCCCGGAAGAAAGGGAGCATCTCCTCCAGCACCTCATCCCAAAAATCGCTGCGCGTGGCTCCGTGGATACCCTGGTCGCCCCAGATGGCCGCCTTGTGGCCGGCAGGTGAGACGTAAAGCAATACACCATTGCGCAGTTCGGTGGCTTCCATCTTCAGCTGTGTGAACTTGCGGAAGGCTGCTTCCAGGGGATCTCCCTTACACTGCCGGGCGACACAGACGCGGATCTCTCCCGAGGTGTGCGCTTCCGCGCTGCGGATCGATTCACTGATCTGCTCCAGCTCTTTTTTACTCAGCATCGTTGTCATGGTGTGGTGTGTGGTCAAAATTGTACCTGTGGCGCGGTTTGTGCTTCAGGAACCGCTTCGAAGTAGGCCTTCGGTTCAAATTTGAACCATTTGGCGTAGATCACCTGGGGGAACTTGCGGATATAGGCGTTGTAGTCCTGCGCAATCTGGTTGAACTTGTTGCGCTCCACGGAGATGCGGTTCTCCGTGCCGGCCAGCTCGTCCTGCAGCGCCAGGAAGTTCTGGTTGGCTTTCAGCTCCGGGTAGTTCTCCTGGATCAGCAGCAGCCGGCCAAGGGCCTGACTCAGCTGGTTCTGTGCCTGCTGGTACTCCTGCAGGCTCTCCGCCGTGAGGTTCTCGGGACTGACGGTGGTCTGCGTGGCTTTTGCCCTGGCCTCGGTCACCTGCGCGAAGGTCTCCTGCTCGTGGGTGGCATACCCTTTCACGGTGTTCACCAGGTTGGGGATCAGATCGGCCCGTCGCTGGTAAGCATTCTGTACATTGCCCCACTGTGCCGTCACGGCTTCTTGTTTCTCTACCATCCTGTTATAGCCCTGGCAGCCGGTGAGGGTGACAATGCCGGCGAGAATCAATAAAATGTTGAATACCTTTTTCATTTTGTTCTTCTGTTTGATGTATGTGAAAGTGTACGATTTCCTTTGGATTGCAAAGGTAAAAAATAATTCGTGCCCGGCACATTGCTGAGAGGCAGGAGTTTTTCCCTTTCCGCAGTCTTAACAGTTGCGGACGGGGAAAGGTTTTGAGAGCATGCTCTTTTCAGTGAAACTTTTTTTATATCTTTGTCATCCGGAAGAGTGTGCAATGTGTTGTGTAATTTCTTGTGACGGAACAATGAAAATCGTCTTCCAGTCAAAAAATGCTTATGAAACGTTTATATTTCCCGCTATTTTTAACATTTTCCCTGCTCTTTTCAGGGATTGCCTGGGCCGACGAGATGGTCATGGTTCCGCCTGTATCGCGTCAGGTGGCTGACAGCACGGATCTATTCTACGACATTACAGATATCAGCCGGCAGGTTGAACAGCGTACCGCAAGACAGGAGCATGAGCCGGCGGTGAGTGACGGCGACATCCTGATCCGGGAACAGCAGGACCTGTCAGGTAAAAGCACCGACAGCCTGCTCGCCGGTAAGCGGGGAGCTTACCACAATCCGCTTGACTCACTCTATCAGAGAAATGAACAGGGTATGCTGATGCTGCCTCTTCATCCTGACCTTGCAGCATCTGTCATTGGACTGACTTTCCAGGATACGATTTTCTACAATGCGTTGTTTCTGCCCATGATCTTCACCGGGAAGATGCTGCCGCGGGATCTCTCCTTTTACACCCCTGAGAAGGAGCAGACCCGGGGAATGCTGATTCCGCAGGAGAGGACTTTTGCTCCCGCACTGCGGCATGCTGATTTTGTGCGGGATGTGCGGAGAGACTATTACCGGCGATATCCCGACAGGATCCGTTATTCCGTGGCCAGTTTTGATACCCTTCCCCGTCTGGAGAACGGTGATGCGATTGTGAGAGAGACCTTCAACCCGTTTAAGGAGCTGATCAGGACTGAGACAACCTATTCACTCGATACGCCGGGAATAGAGGGAGCTACCATCAACAGAAAATATTGGGTCTACAACGGTGAACACTCCTTCCAGTTTGCGCAGAACTACTTCTCCAATAACTGGCATAAGGGAGGATCCAACAACGTGAATTTTAATAGCTTCCAGGTGTTCAGAGCCAATTATCAGAAGGATAAGGTACGTTTCAACAACACCCTCGAATGGCGCCTCTCGCTCTTCAATGCCCCCGATGATTCGGTACGAAACTATCGCATCGGAAATGACCAGATCCGTTATTACGGGGACTTTGGTCTCAGCTCCTTTGTGAAGGAATGGTCTTATTCCATGAACCTGGAGGTAAAATCGCAGTTGTTCAATAACTATCTTCCCAATACCAGTACCCTCCGTTCAGCCTTTCTGTCGCCTCTCTATGTGAATGCCGGTGTGGGCTTGAAGTTCGAACTGGACAGGAAATCGAAAAAGATCCGTCACCGCAATGTGAAGTGGGCATTGAACCTGGCGCCTATATCCATCAACTATAAATATGTAGGCAATGATGCGGTGGATGTGAAAAGATACGGTATCCCGGAAGACAAAAATTCTCTGATGGATATGGGGTCTACCATCACCTCCATCCTGCGGTACAATATTACGCAATATGTGTCATGGGATTCGCGTCTTACCTATTTTACCAGTTATGAGAAGGTCTTGTCGGAGTTTGAGAACAGCCTGAACATGGCATTGACCAACGCTTTATCCACCCGTATCTATGTCAATGTACGGTTCGATGATGGTGTGCCGGCAGATCCCGATCTGAAATACTGGCAGCTGAACCAGACCCTTAGCTTTGGCCTGAACTACAAGTGGTAATCTCATCCGAGACGGCACCCCTCCGGAAAGGAGTAGCCGTGGAGGAAATCACTTGTCTGCATCCTTTTCTTTCCTGAGAGCTGTAGGTCGGTGACCCGGATATATCCGTCGCGGACGGCCACATCCAGAAATGATTGATTGTCTGTTCGCACCGTCCCTGTCGGCAGTACGACGCCGTCAGTTTCGACGATCTCTGCGGCGAATAACTTCAAGCGCAAGGGTTCCCTGCTGTTGTCCATCAGGAGCTCTGTCCATGCAGCAGGGTAGGGAGAGAAGCCCCGGATCAGGTTGCGTACTTCTTCGGCCGTACGGTTCCAGTCGATCCGGCAGGTCTCTTTGAAAATCTTGGGGGCACTCCGTAATGTATGCTCATCACTGTACCACTCCTGCTGCGGCAGACTTTCGGCCGTACCGTTCACAATCGCTTCCACCGTTTTCACCACCAGCGCTGCACCCATCGTCATCAGACGGTCGTGCAGTGTACCCGCATTGTCGCTCTCGCTGATGGGGGTTTTCTCCCGGAAGATGATGCGGCCGGTGTCGATCTGGTGTGAGAGGAAGAAGGTAGTGACGCCGGTCTCCTTCTCCCCGTTGATCAGCGCCCAGTTGATGGGCGCCGCACCCCGGTATTGCGGCAACAGTGACGCATGCAGGTTGAAGGTGCCCAACGGCGGCATGCTCCATACCGCTTCGGGCAGCATGCGAAAGGCGACCACAATCTGCAGGTCGGCTTTCAGCGCCCGTAACTGATCCAGGAAGGAGGGATCCTTGAGGTTGGCGGGCTGCAGCAGGTTGAGGCCGTTGTGCAGGGCGTATTGCTTTACGGCCGATGGCTGCCGTTTATATCCTCTGCCCACTGCCTTGTCGGGCATGGTAATCACTCCCACAACGTTGTAATGGTTTTCCACCAATGCTTTGAGCGACTCAACCGCAAAATCGGGAGTGCCCATGAATATGATCCGTAAGGTTTCTTTTTTCATTTTCTTGATGCACTTATTCTTCCGTATCGGAATAATTCTCCACCAGCACTTCGCGGTAGGAGTTGAATACCGACGACTGGGAGAGGATGCCCTGATAGATGCCTTTTTGATCGATTACCGGCAGGTTCCATGCCTTGGTGTTTTCAAACTGGGCCATCACCTCTTCCATGCTCGAGGTAATCTCTATCTTTGCGGGTGCTCCTACCATGAATTTCTCCACCGTAAAACGGTCGTACAGTTCCGGCCGGAACATGATGTTGCGGATATCATTGATCATGACCAGTCCCAGCAACACTCCTTTATCGTTTACCACCGGGAAGATGTTGCGGGTGGAGGTGGATATAACCTTTACCATCTCCCCCAGGGTATAATCGGGTTTCACGGTCGGAATATCTGTTTCCAGCAGATCTTCCACCTTCAGGAGGGTGAGTACTGCCTTGTCTTTGTGGTGTGTGATGAGCTCACCCCGCTTCGCCAGTCGGATGGCATAGATGCTGTGCTTCTCGAAAACTAAGATGGTGCCGTATGAAACCAGAGAGACGATCAACAACGGGAGAAACAGGTCGTAACCGCCGGTGAGCTCCGCGATTAGGAAGGTGCCGGTCAGCGGCGCATGCATCACGCCGGTCATTACGCCGGCCATTCCCATCAGCGCAAAATTCTCCTGTGGCAGATAGGTGGTGTATCCCAGCTGGTTTAACGTATAGGAGTAGACAAATCCGGCGATACATCCCAGAAAGAGGGTGGGGGCAAATACCCCTCCGGTGCCCCCTCCTCCGTTGGTGGCACTGGTGGCGAACACTTTAAAGAGAATCACCAGCAGGAGGAAGATGACAATGGTCCAGCGGCTCTCCATATTATAGAAGAAGCTCTCGTTGGTGAGGGTGTGAAACCCTTCACCCGTTGCCAGCAGGGTGTTGATGGTGTTGTATCCCTCCCCGTAGAGTGGCGGGAAAAAGAAGATCAGCACGCTGAGTATCCCCCCGCCCAGGAGAAACCGCTTCCATTGCGGCAGTCTGTGAAAGAAATCTTCACACCAGCTCATGACCCGGATCACGTAGAGGGAGACAAATCCGCAGACGATTCCCAGCACGACCACATAGGGGATGCGGTTCAGCAGGAAGGGCTCTGTTTGAGAATAGGCAAACATGGCATCCATGCCGTTGAGCAGATAGGAGACGGTGGTGGCAGTGACGGCTGTCACCAGCAGGGGCAGGATGGAAGACATGGTGAGGTCGAGCAACAGCACCTCGATGACGAAAAGAATGCCGGCAATGGGGGCTTTGAAGATGCCGGCAATGCCCCCGGCAGCGCCACATCCCACCAGGATCATCAGGCTGTGCTGTTCGAGTTTGAAGAAGCGTCCCAGGTTCGATCCGATGGCGGAGCCGGTGAGCACGATCGGCGCCTCGGCACCTACCGATCCGCCGAAGCCGATGGTGACGGAGCTGGCTGCCAGTGAGGTGTACATATTATGGGGTTTGATCCGGCTCTTCCGCTGGGAGATGGCAAAGAGGATCTTGGTTACCCCGTGACTGATATCATCTTTCACCATGTACTTCACATATAAACCGGCGATCAGGATCCCTACGATGGGGAAGAGCAGATAGGCAAAGTTCAGGTTTTCCCGGCTGAAGTTCTCGGTGAGAAAGGCCTGGAAGAAGTGTATGGAGCTCTTCAGCAGCCAGGCGGCCAATGCTGTGAGGATCCCTACCAGAAAACAGACAAACAGTAGGAAGTGGCGCTCTTTAATATGGGAGTCGCGCCAGAGCAGAAATTGATTGAAGATCGTTTTTAAAGGCATCGGCAGTACGTATTCGAAATCCGATTACAAAGATAACCAAATTCTTTACTTTCGGATAATCTGAATGGTGCCGTTCCTACCCAGCCTGATGATGCCTGAGGGTTTTGTTTCGGTTTGCTCTTGTTGCCGGCAGGCGACCACATAATCCACGCCCTCTTTGATCTCGCGTGCGATCTGTGTGAAACGGGAGGGGGTGGGCGCTCCGCTGATGTTGGCCGAAGTGGAGACGATCGGCTTGCGAAACTGTTTGCATAGCTCGCGCGAGAAGAACTCTTCGGTGATGCGTATGCCTACCGATCCGTCAGCAGCAATCAGGTTGTGGGCCAGGTTGCGTGCCCCTTCATAGATGATGGTGAGCGGCCGGTCGGTCAGCTCGATCAGGTCCCACGTGATCTCGGGAACATCCGCTACATAATATTGCAGCTTGACCGGGTTGTCGAGTAGTACCAGCATCGACTTGCTGTCGTCACGCTGCTTCAGGTCGTAGATTCTTTTCACGGCCTCTTCGTTGGTGGCATCGCAGCCGATGCCCCAGATGGTGTCGGTGGGATAGAGAATGATCCCGCCGTTTCTCAGCACATCACATGCTTTTCTGATATCTTCCTGAATCGTTTTTCTTTCCATGATCTCCACACACAATAAAAATGTTCACTTCCGGTTGATCCGCTGCATCACCTGTACATCGGCAAACCGCTCATCCGTTCGGATCCACTCTTTCAATACCCCGGTCGCTTCATAGCCCGCTTTGGTGAACAACCGGGTGCTGGCGCGGTTAGCTTCAGGCACGAGCGCATAGAGCTGCCGGAGACGGAGGAACCCGAATGAATAGGTTTCCAACAGTTTTAATGCCTGCAGTCCGTACCCTTGTTGCCGGTATCTCCCGTCAATCAGGATCCCTACACCCGCTCTGAAGTGATAGGGCTCAAAATCATAAAGGTCGACCGCCCCGATGGTCTCACCGCTCTCCCTGAGGGCGATCATCAGGCGGAGCTGTCGATCCGTGTAGATGTCCTGATTCGATTGGGCCAGGTACTGCTTGAGGGTGTATCGTGAGAAAGGAACGGTGGTGGTGCCGTACTGCCACTGGAGGGTATCGTTTTCCCAGCGGTAGAGCAGCTCTAAGTCCTCCGGCTCGGTGGCGCGCAGACAGATTCGGTTATTTTCCAATAAGGGTTTCATCGCTATCGGTATCTTGCAGCTCTCTCTCCCCCTCCTCTGTTGCTTCGGGTTTCTCCAGAAGGTTTTCCAGCTCAGGAAGGGAAGGACGGCAAAAGAAAAAGATCATGAAAAGCAGGACGGAGCACCAGAAAAAATTCAGGTTGCGGGAGAGCCCGAACAGTACGATATGGAATAGGGTCCCTGCACTGATCGTGTAGTGACGCAGGTAGTACGCACGGCTGTAGCGTGTGATCGCATCCCTCCGCACCATGGGGCGGGGGCTCTTTTTCAGTTGATGGGCAAACCATTTCAGGATGGCCGGTATGGTGATCAGGGTGATCATGATGGCATACCGTTCGCATGTGACTCCTACCGATTGGCAGCCCCGATAGAGAGGCAGCAGATGAAACAGGATCAACAGGAACAGCAGTGCAAGGATCGAGATGCTACAGTAGTAATGACGGTACAGTCTTCGCATCGGGTTGCCCTGTGTGGGTGCGTTGCTCATTTGGTCACGAGTTTATAGGATTCGTCGAACGGGGTGCGGTTCAGAATGGAACGCCCCAGGGTTACTTCATCGGCATATTCGATCTCATCGCCCACAGAGACACCCCTGGCGATGATGCTGACCTTCACCGGGTAGGCCTGCAGCTTGCGATAGATGTAAAAGTTGGTGGTGTCTCCCTCCATGGTAGCACTCAGTGCGAGGATCACCTCTCTGATGCCGCCTGCCTTCACCCGCTCTTCGAGACTGCTGATCTCCAGGTCGGAGGGGCCGATGCCGTCGATGGGAGAGATGATCCCCCCCAGCACATGATACGACCCCCTGAACTGCATCGTCTTCTCAATGGCCATCACCTCCTGCACGTTCTCCACCACGCAGATTACCGAACCATCGCGTGACCTATCTGCACAGATGCTGCAGGTATCGCTGTCGGAAATATTGTGGCAGAGAGAGCAATAGGTGATCTCCTTGCGCATCTTGAGAAGGGTCTCCGCAAAATGGCAAACCTTTTCTTCATCTTGTCGGAGCAGGTATAGTACCAGGCGCAGGGCAGTTTTTCGCCCAATGCCGGGTAACCGGGAAAATTCATTCACCGCATTCTCAAGAAGGGCCGATGGATAAGGACTGTTCATTGCTGTACAGTGTTTGTGCGGCGCAAAGATACGATGATTCCATTTATCGGACAAATAACTTTTGCTACAGATAATTTAAAACCCAGCGACGTTTTTTTATTCCGATTTCGTTTTTAGTTTGATAGAAGTTTGTAATTTTGTGGTATCATTTTGATAGAAGTTTGTAATTTTGTGATATTATTTTGAGGAGGATTTATTAATAAAGCAATATGAACTATGAAGGTACTTTTAGCGACAAGTAAGCCATTTGCCTCGCAGGCGGTTGGGGAGATGAAGCAGATGATTGAATCTGCGGGTTATCAGTTCGAAAAGCTTGAGAATTATGCTGATAGAACCCAATTGCTTGTTGCGGTGAAAGAGGCAAACGCTCTTATTATTCGGAGCGATATCATTGACCGGGAGGTGATGGAGGCTGCGCCTGGTCTCAAGGTGGTGGTTCGTGCCGGCGCCGGCTATGACAATGTGGATCTGGAAGCAGCGACCCTCCGCAGTATCTGTGTGATGAATACCCCGGGTCAAAATGCCAACTCTGTAGCGGAGCTGGTTTTTGGGATGCTGATCTATCTGCAGCGGAACCGGTTTGACGGGAGTGTGGGACGCGAAATTTCCCATAAACGTCTCGGCCTGTATGCTTTTGGAAATGTGGCCAAAATGGTTGCCAGGATTGCTCGTGGTTTTAGCATGACCGTCAACGCCTATTCGCCTATCCTTACCCCTGATGATTTGCGGAAAGAGGGTGAATACGGGGTGGTTCCGCTTTCCAGTAACAAAGAATTGTTCGAGAACAGTGACATAGTTTCTTTGCACATGCCGCTGCTGGAGGAGACACGTAACTGCGTGAACTATGATCTCCTTTCCCTGATGCCCTGCGACGGGGTACTGATCAACTCTGCCAGGAAAGAGCTGGTAGTGGAGGAAGATCTGATCCGGATCATGGAGGAACGGCCCTATTTTCAGTACATTACCGACATCATGCCGGAGCGCCACGAGGAGTTTCTGGCGCGTTTCCCGAAACGCTATTTCTCTACTCCGAAGAAATCGGGTGCCCAGACCTCCGACGCCAATGTAAATGCGGGTCTTGCCGCCGCCAGCCAGATCGTGGCTTTCTTCCGGGATGGTGACGAACGATTCAGAGTGAATAACAAATCATAAATAGGTTTATCGTATGAAGAAGTACAATTTTAACGCCGGGCCGTGTGTACTCCCCAAGCCGGCCATAGAATCAGCCATTAAGGCAATCCGTGATTTTGACCATACCGGTATCGGTATCCTGGAGATTTCACACCGTACACCAGGCTGGGAGCGGATCATGAAGGAGACGGCTGACCTGTGGAAGGAGCTGCTTCAGATTCCTGACAACTATTATGTTCTTTTTCTCGGAGGCGGGGCCAGTATGCAGTTCCTCAATGTGCCGGCTAACCTGCTGAAAACGAAGGCGGCTTACCTGCAGACCGGCGTCTGGGCCAAGAAAGCGATCAAGGAGGCAAAATTCTACGGTGAGGTAGAGATTGTGGCTTCATCAGAAGACAAGAACTACTCCTATATTCCCAAGGGATACACCATTCCGGCCGATGTCGATTATTTTCATGTTACAACGAACAATACCATCTACGGTACCGAACTGCATGAGGATATTGACAGCCCGGTCACCCTGGTGGCCGACATGTCGTCCGACATCATGAGCCGTCCGGTGGATGTCTCCAAATACGGGATTATCTACGGGGGTGCACAGAAGAATGTAGGCCCTGCCGGTGTTGCTTTCGTCATCGTGCGGGAGGATATCCTCGGCAAAACGGATCGGCCGCTGCAGACCATGATCGATTATCGCACTCATATTGGTGATGCGGAAAAAAATCGCTCCATGTTCAACACTCCTCCCGTTTTTTCCATCTTTGTGATGCACGAGACCCTTAAATGGATGAAGGAACTGGGTGGTGTGGAGGCCATGTACAAATTGAACCGGGAGAAAGCTGCGCTTCTCTATGAGGAGATTGACAGAAACCCGCTGTTCACCGGGACAGCTGCCAAAGAGGACCGCTCTCTGATGAACGTCTGCTTCGTGATGAGCGACGACCACAAGGAGAAAGAGGCCGCTTTCCTGGAATTTGCCAAAGAGAGGGGCATGGTGGGCATCAAGGGGCATCGTTCCGTAGGCGGTTTCCGTGCTTCTATCTACAACGCCTGCCCCAAAGAGGCGGTAGAGGCATTGATCCACTGCATGCAGGAGTTCGAAAAACAGGCCTGACACAGTTTCTCTGATGATATGATTACTGCCCCAACTATTGACAGTTGGGGCAGTTTTTTTGCTGATTATCTGCACGGTCTCTTCTCTTCACTTCACTGTCAGGATATCAATTTATGACATCCCCCTGTTGTTACGACTATTTAACGCAAAAAAATGGGCGAATAATTTGCAATATACGAAAAGTTCGTAAATTTGCAGTATTAAAATAGATTGATAGTAAACAATATGGAACGATTGACACCTCAGGAAGAACATGTGATGCTGCAGATCTGGCAACTGAACGAGTGCGCCATCAAGGATGTGGTTGAGAGGATGGATGAGCCCAGGCAGCCATACACGACGGTCGCATCCATCTTCAAGAACCTCGAGAACAAAGGGTATCTGATAAAAAGAAGATTTGGCAATGTGAAGGTCTTTAAACCTCTCATAACTGAAGCAGCCTATAAAAGACACTTTTTGTCGGCGGTAGTGGAGAGCTACTTCGGCAACTCCTACAAGGAACTGGTCTCTTTCTTTGCGAAAGAGCAAAAGATTACCACGGAAGAGCTCAGTGAAATTATACGTCTGATTGAAAAAGGTCAGGAGTAAATCATCGGTTTTTTTTCGCGAACCTCGCCTCAGGCCGATGTTTCGATACTGATTGGAGAACCGGTGATGACTACAGTGCAGACCGGGGTCGTGGATTCTCCGCGTACCATCCCCTGGGAGATCCTCTTTTCCCTGATGTATGCCATAGGTATCCTTTTTTGCTTCTTTCGCTTTGTCAGTCAGCTGATATTCCTCTGGCGCATCCGGAAAAAGAGTCAATTGGAAGCGATTTGCGGTATACCGGTTTATCGGCTCAGGGATGATGCGCCACCCTTTTCATTTTTTCACCTGATATTTATCCATATCCAAAAGCATACCGATGCGGAGCTCAATCAGATCCTGCTGCATGAACAGACACATGCGAAACAGGTGCATTCGGCAGACATCCTGCTCATTGAGCTGCTTTGCATATTCTTCTGGTGGAACCCCCTTGTCTGGCTGATGAAGCGGGAGATGGCGATGAATCTTGAGTATCTGGCCGATCAGGGCGTGCTTACTCATGGGGTGAACAGCCGCGAGTACCAATACCACCTTTTACGGCTGACCTTTCAAGAAACTGCAATCGTAGTAGTAGGTTACGCAGTGAAATAGATCCAACTGAAGCAACAGGCCTTGAACAGTTTAACTTTTAGGCCTATTGTTTATCTCTTGCCGGATCGTTGCCGGAGCCCCGCCTGAGAGACCTGTCACGGCCGGCGAGGGTAACGTCGCTGGCCTGCACCTACGACAGGAAGAAGGTAATTGCTGTATGGATGAGCTGAGGAGGATGCTTTTCCTGCAAAAAGGGAAAAACAGGGAGTGACGAATCCTTTTAATTGAAGAGATCGTCAATCCCCTCGTTTTCGATGACCGGGTCGTTGTCCTGGTAGAAATCGGGCGAATAGCTTTGTGAACCGGCACAGGGGTTAAAATTACCAGGGATTTCGAATCGGCCGTCATCGGTGTAGTGCAGCTCCGGATCGGCATAGATCTTCTGGTAGAAGAGGCCGTGGATTGGCAGTGCCATGCTGGCTCCCTGTCCGTAGGCCATGCGGTCGAAATGAATGGAGCGCTCTTCGCCGCCCACCCAGCACCCGGCCACCAGGTTGGGAGTAAACGACATGAACCAGCCGTCGGAGTTGTTGTTGGTCGTCCCCGTCTTACCGCCCATCTCTCCCTTCAGGTGATAGATCCTGCGTAGCCGGCTGCCGGTGCCGCCATCCACCACTGCTTTGAGCATGTCAAGCATCTTGTAGGAGGTAGACTCGCTGAAGATCTCCTTCATCCGGGGAACGAAGGTGGCAAGCTCGTTGCCGTAGGAATCTTCGATGCGGGTCACGAGCAGGGGCTCCACGCGGATTCCCCGGTTGATGAAGGAGGAGTAGGCGCCTACCATCTCATAGACCGATGCCTCGTTGGGCCCCAGAGCCAGTGAGACCACCGGATCGGCCGGTGTTTTGAGTCCGAACGATGCGAGCATGCGGGCAAAGGCATAGGGGGAGAATTGCTTCATCAGGTAAGCGGTGACCCAGTTGCTGGAGTTTTGCAGACCCCATTTGATGGAGACAAAATCACCGCTTTTCTGCCCCGGATTGCGCGGGGTCCACTCTTCACCGGTCTCGGTCATCAGGGTCACCGGGCCGTGGATCATCCCGTCGCAGGGAGTCATCCCCTCTTCCATGGCCAGGGTGTAGAGATAAGGCTTGATGGTGGAGCCGATCTGCCGTTTGCCGGTGGAGATCATGTCATACTTGAAGAATTTGAAGTCGGGGCCCCCCGCATAGGCTTTCACATGTCCCGTGTGGGGATCCATTGCCATGAAACCGGCACGGAGGAAGTTCTTGTGGTAGCGGATCGAATCCCAGGGTGTCATCACCGTATCGATCTCCCGGTGTTTCCAGGAGAAGACCTTCATCTCCACTTTTTCCTCCTTGAAGCTTTTCAGGATGGCGGCATCGCTCATGCCGTTCTTCTTCAGGATACGGTAGCGGTCACTCTGCTTCATAGCGCTGATCAGCAGATCCTCCACCCGGTCGCTCACTTCACTCGAGTAGGGAGCATATTTCTTTCCCGCTTTCTCTCGGAAGAACTGATCCTGCAGGTAGCCTCCCATATGCTCCCTGACCGCTTCTTCGGCATATCGCTGCATGCGTGAATCGAGTGTGGAATAGATCTTCAGTCCGTCGGTGTAGATGTTATAGCTGGAGCCGTCCGGTTTTTGGTTCTTATGGCACCATCCGTAGAGAGGATCCTCCTCCCACGACAGCGAATCCTCTCTGAACTGCTGCTTTTGCCAGGAGGCATAGTTCTTTTTCTGGGGTTTCGATGCCATCATGATCTTGGCAAGGTGCTGGCGGTAATAGGGGGCTGCAATGTCGATATGTCCCGAACGGTTGAAGTCGATGGCAACCGCCAGCTGCTTCAGCGAGTCTGCCTCGCGACGGGAGAGATAGTCATATTTCTCCATTTGAGACAGGACCACGTTGCGGCGTTTGAGGGTCACTTCGGGGCGGCGTACGGGGTTGTAGAGCGATGAGTTCTTCAGCATGCCGATCAGCATGGCCGACTCTTCCACGTTCAGCTCTTTCGGGGTTTTGTTGAAGTAGGTGCGTGCTGCCGACTCAATGCCCACGGCGTTGTAGTTGAAGTCGTATTTGTTCAGATAGAGGTTGATGATCTCATCTTTGGTGTAAAATCGCTCCAGCTTGGCAGCGATCACCCATTCCACCGGTTTTTGGAACAGGCGCTGCAGCTTGTTGTTCGCACGGGGCGAATAGAGCAGTTTGGCCAGCTGCTGGGTGATGGTGCTGCCCCCGCCGCTACTCTCTCTGTTGAGCAGCAGGGTCTTCACTACCGCTCTTCCCACGCTGATGATGTCTATCCCCGAGTGGGAGTAGTAGCGGATATCTTCCGTTGCGATGAGTGCATCGATCAGGTAGGGAGAGAGATCGGAGTAGTCTACGAAGATACGATTGTCGTCACTCTGTGAATAGGTGAAGAGCAGTTCATTGTCGGAAGAGATCACCTGCGAGGCATATTTGTCGATTGGGTTCTCCAGCTCGCTGATCTGCGGCAGATAACCTACCGCACCGATGGAGATGAGAGTGAAGAGCAAAAGCAGGAAGGCTATAGCGAGCCCGAAAAGGGTCCACATCGCCCTGACAATTCTGTTTTTTTCGGAGCTGTCGCTCTTTTTGGCGGATCTCCTCCCGCTCTTTTTTTTCTTTCCCATAGTGTTATACATTCCCGTTTAACGGCATTTACGCCCTGGCTTTTACCGGCAAAAGTACACAAAAGCAGTGTAAAGAGGAAAGAAGAAACATTAAAAATAGTTTTGCCGTCTGTTTTGGAACCTCCCTCTTTCTCCACCTGCGTCAGAAGCGAAAGGTGACCCCCCCCGTCATATTGAATCCCTGCGCCGGATGACCGTACCAGAGATCGTACTTCTGAAACATCAGGTTGTTGGCCTTCATGCTGAGCGAGAAAGCGTTACTGATCTGATAGGTTGCACCCAGGTTGAGGTCGTTGATGACATCCATTTCAATGTCGGATCCCTCGTAGTAGCTCCATCGATCCCCGGCAAAATAGTAGTTCATAAAAAGACGAAGCTTCTCCCTTATCTCGAGCGTACCTTGCAGGTCAATCTCCACGCCCGGTTTGTTATAGGCTTTTGGATCGGGTACCTCGCTGTCGTACACCCACAGATCCTGTACCGAGTAAAAGTTTTTCTTCACCCTCAGTGACAGGTCAAGGGGTGCCCAGACGGATGTCTGGAGCATTCCGCCGATATGGGTATGTGTGAGGTCTCCATACACCGGTTTGAGTGCCTCTATAAAGGAGTCTGCCGTATCGTCGCCGATTACCCCCTGTCCGTGGTGAATCAGAAAATGTGCATCGTCTGTTTTCCGGTATCCTCCGAAAAGATCAAAACGAAATCCGCTCATCTCTCCGATCTTTACCCCGGCGTCGATGTCGAGGATGGAAAACGAAGGTTTGACATTGGCCGCGGGGAGAATATAACGCGACTCACTCATCATGTCGAGGAAGGTGTTGTGCTCAAACCCGCCGTGTATGTTGGCATAGAGAGAGGAGCGCTCGGTGATGCCCAGCTGCAGCGCCACGTTGGGAACCACTCGCACCCGGGTCTTGTCTCCGGTTTGGAAGAGGATGTCTGCTCCTAATCGGGCACTGCGGTTGAGGCCACCGAAATAGAGGTAGGGAGCTGCATTGATCAGCGTGTATTTGTCCCATTCACCGCGATAGAAAGCCGTTACCAGGCTGCCGTCGATTCCCGCCTTGGTGGAAGCGTTCCGGAAAGGCTTGTCGAAGCCGGCCATGATCCGTATCTCGTTTCCCTTCAGCGGATCGGAAGAGGCGGGATAGGCCAGTCCGGTGCTGAAATTTTTCAGGTCGAGGGAGCCTCTGTAGTTGAGCAGGTCCGACTCGTTCGACTCCAGCCCGAGAGAGGCATGTAATACCCCCAGTCGCTGGTTTTCTTCGTTGAAAAAGGCATCGTTGCCGAAGCGGTTCCCGTAATAGGTAAAGAGCGAATGCAGATAAGAGAGGTTCAGCGTGATCCTGTTGGCGTCGCCGGCATAACGGTAGGCCAGCCCTCCAAGGTTGTCCATGAAATAGGCCTTCCCGTTTGCGGGAGTGCTCTCCTGTACATATTTTACATCACCATTGGAGGACTGATGCGTGAAGGTGAAGGCGAGGGTATGCTGCTCTTTCTCCAGCAGCCGGTATCCGAAGGCGCCGTCCATATTGGCGTAGTTGCCGGCCTGCAGGGAGAGATATCCCTTTTCCGTGCGATAGGGTATTTCGGTCATGATGCTCCCGGGGCGGGGCAGAGCGATCTCCAAGGGCGGGGTGATTCGTCCCGCCCAGGAGGAGTAATTGGTGTTGGCTTTTTGTACGGCCGGTTCCCGCAGTGCAGGCAGCGAGTTGATCTTGTCGGCGTCGAGCAGGGTAGGGTTGAAATCGCGTTCCAGTTCCAGCTGTCTTCTCAGCAATGAATCCTGTGTCTGTGCCGCGAGCCCCGCCACGCATACCAGGATTGCCAGGGTAATATATATTTTTCTCATTGTGTTTGTTTGAGAGATTGATTCATTCATTCTTTATTTTTCACTCATGGATTGAGCCGCTCGCCGATCATCTGCCGGATATCTGCCTCATCGCCTTTGTAGTTGGCCCTGAGGCTCTCCAGATACTGTCGTGCCTGAAACGTGTCGCCCTTGGCCTTGTAAGTGTCGGACAGCACGATCAGAGCCTTGGCCATCCAGTACTGGTGAGCGGTTCCCTTCTGCATGAATTCCTTCACCTGTGCCTCTGCACGGTCGTACGACTTCCAGCGGAAGAAGGTGTCGGCCAGGATGAACTGTGCCTCTGCACCGTAGATGCTGCGGGGGTCATTGGCCAGATACCGGAAGTCGGCCATTGCCTGTTCCACCTCTTTGGTCTGTAGCGAGGCTTTGCCACGCAGGTACCGTGCCTCTGTCACTGTCTCGGGTGAGAGAGTGCTGTTCTCCAGCAGCTCGGTGGCGGTGCGGGCTGCCTCATGATAGCTTCCCAGTTGCGACTGGCAGCGGACCATGCCCAGCTGTCCTGTTTGTTTGTTGGCCGCATTCCTGGCGGAGTTTGCCAGGCGTGAGTAGTCGGCCAGCGCCTGCCGGTAATTGTCGTTGACATATTCGGCCTGTGCGGCGAAGAGCAGTGCGTTGTCGAGGAACTTCGCATTGCCGGCATCGATCACCCGGCGGAAGCGGGAGAGTGCCTGTTCTTTGCTTCCCTTCTCGTTGGCGATCACGCCCAGGTAATAGTGGGCATCGCTGCTGTAGGCTCCATTGGGATAGGACTGCAGGTACTTCGTCAGGGAGGCCTCGGCGTCGGCCCTGCTGCCGCGCATGTAGATGTTCTCGGCAGCGAGGTAGGTGAGCGAGTCCTGTCGCGACGGGGTGATGCGCACGCCGCCGGGAATGGAATTGGTGTAATCCACATACGATTGGATATCGTTCATGTCGCGGTAAACCGTCTCGAGGGAAACCAAGGCGTTGCGGGCATCGTCCGACCCGGGAAAGTGGCTGACCACGCGTTTATAGGCGGCAATGCTCTGCACATAGTTTCCACTGTTGTAGTAGAGTTGTCCCAACTGCACGCCTCCCTGTCCGGCGAGGGGGCTCCCGGGAAAATCGGACACCAGCTTCTGCAGCGCCTCTATGGCTTCTCTTTCCCGGTTCAGCATGGTGAGTGCCCTGCTTTTTTCGTAAAGCGCATCGTCCATATACTGGGAGTTGGGATAGTGGCGCATTAGGTTGTCGAGTGCTGTGATCTTGCCTTGGTAATTGCGCTGGAGACCCATTACGAAGGCGCGTTGGTAGGCTGCATAGTCGGCTGCCGCAGGATAGCTGTCGGCTGCCTGTGCGTAGTAGCGTTCCGCCTCGGAAAAGTCGCGGTTAAAGTAATGGCTGTCGCCCACGCGGTTCAGGGCGTCGGCAACCTCCGCCTTGCTGTGTTTGCCCTCTGCTGAGAGGTAGTGCTGAAAGGCAGTCACCGCCTGGTTATACTGTTGTTGCTTGAAGAGGGCATAACCCAGGCTGTACCATCCTAAGGCATAATTCTCATCGGCCGGAGCCGCGTTCTGGGTGAACTGCCTGAAGTCACTCGTAGCTTGTATGTAGTTACCCATCCGGTAGTAAGACTCTCCTCTCCAGTACCAGGCGTTGTTGCGTGCCTGAAGGTCATAATTGCCGGTACCAATGCTGTTGTTGAAATAGTGTATCGCCTGGTTCATGTTCCCATTGATGAACTCCTGGGCTCCCAGCTGGAAAAGAACCATCTGCTTTGCTTCCAGGATGCGCCTTCCGGGGTTGTGGATCCGGTTGATGGCGTTCAGTGCGGCATGGTAGTCTTTCGTTGTAAGAAAGGTTTCCGCCAGGATGTCGTTTACCTGGTCGGTATACTGTGACTGCGGAAATTCGCGGAGAAAATTTTCAAAGAGGGTGATCGACTCGCTGAAGACGGAGAAGTTGGTTTCGTGCGCCAGCAGGGCATAGTTGAACAGGGCCGTCTCCCGCACCTGCGAGTCGAAACGGTCACGCGCCGCCGCCTCGAAAGCCATCTGTGCCTGCTGCTTTTGGTTCAGCTTCAGGTAGGTCTGTCCGAGCTGCAGCTGTGCGTTCTGTGTGAGTGCGTCGGCTTCTCCCACGGCCAGTTGAAACATGCGCAGGGCCTCCTCCGGTTTCCCGTTTTCTGAATAAGAGAGGCCCAGGAAGTAGGCATCCCCCCGTAACGGCCTGTCGGTGGCGGCGAGGTATCGCTCATAGCAGGTGATGGCTCGTGAGGGCTGTCCCAGACGGAAAAAACTGTTCCCCAGCACACGGTTCAATTCGGTCAGATGTCCGCTATGGGGATATTGTGCCCGGAACGATTCCGCCAGGCGTATTGCTTCTTCGAGCCTGCCGTCGAAAAAGGCTGCCTGTGCTGTGTAGAAAGCCACCTCTTCCCGGTAATCGGGATGATCTTTCAGTGGTTCGAATCGCCGGAGCGCCGCAGCGTAGTCTTGATTGGAATAGTCGATATAACCTATGTAGAAATTGGCTGCATCCCGGTACCGGGAGCTGTTAAGAGAGAGGAGCCCGAACCGGCGGGCAGCTTCCTCCCGGTTACCCAGCTGCAGCTCTGTGTATCCCGAGCGGAAGCTGTAATCCTCCTGGTCGGTGAGGGTGAGGTAATCGAGGTCAGTCAGGGCAAACCAGGTGCGGGCTTGTTCCCACTCTTTTTGGTCAAAATAGCGGGAGCCGATCAGGAAAAGCA
>JAQVWR010000005.1:35262-37359 GCA_028709605.1 Proteiniphilum sp. | reverse complement strand
CCCGAGCGGAAGCTGTAATCCTCCTGGTCGGTGAGGGTGAGGTAATCGAGGTCAGTCAGGGCAAACCAGGTGCGGGCTTGTTCCCACTCTTTTTGGTCAAAATAGCGGGAGCCGATCAGGAAAAGCAACGGGTGGCGATGCACACTCTCCGGGTAATTGTCGAGAAATGATTGCAGCACCTCTCCGCTTTCTTCTCTGCCACGTTTGAAAGAAGCGACGGCCCTCATATAGGCAGCTTCCTCCTTTAGCCGTGTATCGTTGCTCACTGCGGTGAATTGTGCCAGCAAATCTTCTGCACCCGCGTAGTTTCCTTCGAGGAACATCTCTTTTCCCTGGTTGAACAGTTTCTCCGGCCGGGTATGGTAGACTGTCCGCTGAGCTAGCGATAGCTGCAGCATCGTCAGAAGAGAGAAGAATAGTAAGATGGTTTTTTTCATGATGATCCTGTTTGATCCGTCCGCATTCTTTACCTGCATCCGGAAGGGATTAAATAACAATCTGTAAGATTTTTTTGATTCCTTTACGAATCGAAGTGAGCCCGAAATCAGCCGGATTGATTCTTTCGGGGGAGAGGAACAGCAGCTCTGCCACATCATCGTCGGCCCGTAACCCGCTAAAATCGTTCACCTTGCATCTGAAAAAGAGATCCACGGTATGTACTTCGAAGTCTGAATATAGGTAAATATTGGGAATAGAGAAAAGATAGCTTGGATTTGTTATTATTAGCCGGGTCTCTTCGAGGATCTCCCTGCTTACTGCCTCCTCGGCGGTCTCATACAGGTCGATAAAGCCACCGGGCAGATCCAGGCTTCCCTTTGCCGGGTCTTTGGCTCTGCGGGCGATCAGTATCTCCCCGTTGTTGTTCTCAATGATCGCTGCTACTGCAGCCGAGGAGTTGAAATAGTAAATAAAGCCGCAGTCGGCACATTGTTTTGATTTTTCATTACGGGCGAAGAAATGAGATGAGCCGCACTTGGGACAATAATGAAAGATATGTAAAGGATGTTTCATTTTTTTGTTGAAAAGAGGAATGACGAGGTGACTCTGTTATTTGTGTTTGATCTGTACAATCCCGGTTTTGGGCAGCTCCCGGTTCCGTTTGTCGACTGCCGCCATTAAGTTATCGGCCAGTTCCGAAAAGGCCATTCCGGTGATGCTGTTCTTCTGTAATGCCACCGGCTGTCCGTCGTCACCTGCCTCACAGATGCTCTGTACGATGGGGATCTGTCCCAGCAAAGCATATCCTCTTTCTTGGGCTAGTCGTTTGCAGCCATCTTTGCCAAAGAGATAATAGCGGTTTTCCGGCAGTTCGGCCGGCGTGAACCAGGACATGTTCTCAACCAGTCCCAGAATGGGCACGTTCACCTTTTTGCCGGTGAACATGCTGATGCCCTTGCGTGCATCGGCCAGCGCCACTTCCTGCGGGGTACTCACGATCACCGCTCCGGTGATGGGCAGTGTCTGCACCAGCGTCAGATGGATATCGCTAGTGCCGGGAGGAAAGTCGATCAGAAAATAATCCAGTTCTCCCCAGTCGGCATCGCCGATAAGCTGCTTGAGGGCATTGCCGGCCATGGCGCCGCGCCACACCACCGCATCCTCCTTCTTCACGAAGAAGCCGATGGAGAGCATCTTCACCCCGTAGTTCTCTATGGGCACGATCAGGTCGCGTTCCCCTATCTTTTCGAGCACAGGAGCGGCATCCTCTACCCCCAACATCTTCGGCACGGAGGGCCCAAAGATATCGGCATCAAGCAGTCCCACCCGGTAGCCTTTCTGAGCGAGCGCCACCGCCAGGTTGGTGCAGACGGTGCTTTTGCCCACACCGCCCTTGCCCGATGCCACGGCAATGATGTTCTTCACGCCGGGCAGCAGCTCTGACAGCGCCGGACGGGGTGCCTGTTTCGACTTTACCGAAATGTTTCCCTTGATCTCAATGTCTTTGTCGCCATACATGAGGACTGCCTGCTCGGCCATCTTCACCAGCGACTTGATAAAAGGGTCGTTGGGCTTTTCGGTGATGAGCGAGAAGCTCACTTTCATTCCTTCAATGCGAATGTTGTCTTCAACCATGCCGGCAGAGACAATGTCCTGTCC
>JAQVWR010000005.1:0-35162 GCA_028709605.1 Proteiniphilum sp. | reverse complement strand
CGGCCATCTTCACCAGCGACTTGATAAAAGGGTCGTTGGGCTTTTCGGTGATGAGCGAGAAGCTCACTTTCATTCCTTCAATGCGAATGTTGTCTTCAACCATGCCGGCAGAGACAATGTCCTGTCCCGTTCCCGGGTAACGCACATGCTTCAGTGCGTCAATAATCAATTGGGGATAAATTGCCATAGTTTTAGCTGTTAGCTTTAAGCTATTAGTTATAAGCTCTTTTACTTACCGCTTATCGCTTATTTTCGCATTTCTTCCGAAGCTGCGATAGGGGTCCTTTTCTATTTCAATCTCCGGTTCCACCCACTCCTGCTCTTTGGGGCAGATAAACCGGAGGTACTTGATGGATAAACCGCGACTGAGCCACTGTTGTTCATAAAAGGTGCGGATTTTGAGGATCTCATCTTCTATTCCGGAATGATAAAGATCATCGGTATCGCACAGCAGCTTCAGTCTGTTTTTCCGGATCATCTCCCGCGTGTAAGTGTAGAGGAACGGGCTGTCGCTCTTCAGGTGGATGATTCCGTTCTCTTGCAGAAGGTGGCCGTACTCTTTCATAAAACGGGTGGAGGTGAGCCGTTTGTTGGTTTTTTTCATCTGCGGGTCAGGGAAGGTAATCCAGATCTCAGCTACCTCATTTTCGGCGAAGAAGAAACGGATCAGTTCGAGGTGCGTCCGCAGAAAAGCTGCGTTGGTGAGGTGTTCCTCCCGTGCCTGGGTGGCTCCAGTCCACATCCTGGCTCCCTTGATGTCGATGCCGATAAAGTTTTTATCCGGATATTTTCGTGCCAGTTCTACCGTATATTCGCCCTTGCCGCAGCCCAGCTCCAATACAATGGGGTGGTCGTTCTGAAAATGCTCTTTCCATCTGCCTTGCAACGGAAATCCTTTCTCCTGAAGGGTGCCGAAGGGGTACTGAAATACATTGTCGTAGGTTGCCATATCGGCAAATTTGGCCAGCTTGTTCTTTGCCATGAAAAGATAGATATGCATTTCTTTCTACAAAAATAACTATTTATCCCCGAAAACAGAAACTTTCTTTTGCACGCGTCGTTTACTCTCCGTGAAATGGATGGGTTAACTGGTCAAAGCGCGAAGGGTGATCTTTTATTTGTGCAAGTTTTGAGGTTTATTTGTGATGAAATGAAATAATATTGGTTGTAAAATATCAGATCTAAAGTAGAATATACGGTTGGGTGATACTTTGACAATGCTCTGATAATGAATAGACTGTCTCAATGGGAAAACAATGCAAAAAACAAAAATATTTATGTAAAATGTGCGTCGAAGATATCATAATTCCAAAATATTCTATACCTTTGTCAGACTATAATCTTAAATAACCTTTATATTATGAGAGTGAATGACATAATGACACAACTCGAGGCCAAACATCCGGGTGAGTCGGAATATCTTCAGGCAGTGAGAGAGGTGCTGGTGTCCATTGAAGAGGTTTACAACCAGCATCCCGAGTTTGAAAAAGCGGGTATCATCGAGCGGATTGTGGAGCCCGACCGTGTGTTTACCTTCCGGGTACCCTGGGTGGATGACAACGGAAAAGTGCATGTGAACATTGGTTACCGTGTGCAGTTTAACGGTGCCATAGGACCCTACAAGGGTGGTATTCGTTTTCACTCTTCGGTGACCCTCTCTTCACTCAAGTTTCTGGGATTTGAACAGACGTTCAAGAATGCGCTTACCACGTTGCCGATGGGAGGGGGTAAGGGCGGTTCCGACTTCTCGCCCAAAGGTCGGTCACAAGCAGAGATCATGCGTTTCTGCCAGGCTTTTGTGATGGAGCTCTGGAGAAATATCGGGCCCGATACCGACGTGCCTGCCGGCGATATTGGGGTAGGAGGACGCGAGGTGGGTTTCATGTTCGGCATGTACAAGAAACTGGCCCGGGAGCATACTGGCACCTTTACCGGAAAGGGGATGTCGTTCGGTGGATCGCGCCTGCGGCCTGAGGCGACCGGTTTCGGCGCTCTTTACTTTGTGGAGAAGATGTGTGCAGCCCACCAGATTAACCTGAAAGGCAAGACCGTTGCGGTTTCCGGGTTCGGCAATGTTGCCTGGGGGGCAGTTACCAAGGCCACCGAGCTGGGCGCAAAGGTGGTGACCATTTCCGGTCCTGACGGTTACATCTACGATGAGGAGGGAATCAACACGCGGGAGAAGATCGATTATATGCTGGAGTTGCGTAATAGCGGAAATGATGTGGTGGCTCCCTATGCGGATAAGTTTCCTGAAGCTGCTTTCTATCCGGGCAGAAAGCCTTGGGAGTGCATGGTGGACATTGCATTGCCTTGTGCTATACAGAATGAGCTCAACCTGGAGGATGCCCGTCAGCTGAAAGCAAACGGCGTGACCCTCGTGGCAGAAGTATCCAATATGGGATGCACTGCCGAGGCGGTTGACTTCTTCCTGGAAAACGAGATGCTCTTTGCTCCCGGCAAGGCGGTGAATGCGGGTGGAGTAGCCTGCTCCGGGCTGGAGATGACACAGAACGCCATGCACCTCTCCTGGAGCAACGAAGAGGTGGACAAATGGCTGCACCAGATCATGAGTGATATTCACGCACAGTGTGTGGCTCACGGTAAAAACGGTAAATATATCAACTACGTGAAAGGTGCCAACATTGCCGGCTTTATGAAGGTGGCCGATGCTATGATGGCGCAGGGCGTGGTGTAAAAACAGATCTTTACTTTTATTGAAAAAACCTTTTGTTGCCGCGGGGAAGGATCTCCGCGGCTTTTTTATCGTTAGCCGCTATGAAGATGTCCTGCGCAAAAAATGCATCCCAACAGCTTCTCAGCGGTTGGGATGCAACATGGAACAGTCCTTTTGCTTATTTCTTTGCCACTCTGAGAACACCCTGGTTGATGCCAGCCGACAGATCCAGGATGAATTGATAGGTCGCCCCTGTCTCGAGTTTTTTCCCTGCTATAATACCTAGGTTACCGTTGTCACGGCCATTGGCCCCGTTACCGATGAAAATGAGATCGCTCGGGGTGGTCAGGGTAGCGCTGCTGAACTCACCGCCCCAGTTTTTCTGATGGAAGAACTTGAAATTGATCTCATCGACGTTTATCGTTTCTCCTCCCACCAACGTTACCTGATAGCTCTTATTGCCGATGGGTGCCATACAGAGTGCTCTGGAGGGTTCCCAGCCTACGTGGAGTGTCTTGTAGGAAGGTTTGCCCACCTGGTCGCCGATGATCCATACCGCACCGCTGCCGTCGGCTTTCAGCATAGCGGGAGTGTTTCCTTCCAGTACCTCAACCCTGAAATAGGTATGGGCCAGGTTAGCGGTCACACGGTACTTCCCGGTGATGGGGACAAACAGGTACTTGCCTGGTTCGGTCTCTGTGAAGTAATCAGGATCGATCCACCAATTCCCAATCTCATCCAGCCCCTCAATCGCCAACTCTTCACCCTGAGTGAGATCGGCATCAATCTGATAGTTCTCTTTGTCTATCATGGTCATTTTCTCTCCGTTCAGCAGGATCTCAAAGAAGGGAGACGCCTCGTAGGTCTTGGTATTGAAGGTGACGGAAAAGATGCCTCCGGTGGGGCTCACAAACGGTATGGGATCAGTCACATCCTGGGTGACGGTGCCTGTTTCCCAACCAAAGGTGATCTCCCTTCCCTTGTCATCGACTACGGGTGTCTTGATATATGCCGGCAGATCGGTGGAGGAAAAAGGTTCAGTGGCTGCATACTCATCGGGCTGACCGGTAGGCAGCATCGGATAGGCAGCATCCTTCGTGACCAGGATCAGGTAGGGATAGGATGCACGGGTGATTGGCACATCGAACGATTTGACTGCACGCTTCAGTGTGGTGTTCAGCAGCACGAACTCAAGCGTTGCCGTTCCGTCGGGGATATCCTTCAGGAAGGGGACAGATATCGTACCCTTGTACGTTCCGTTATCTTTGGTGCGGATCGTGGTTCTTTCTACCTCTTCATTCCCGAAGTAGAGGATGGCCGTCAGCGTGGAAAGCGAAATGTGGTCACTGACTGTGGCCGTGAAGGTGATTTGATCTCCGAAATGGACATCGATAAACTGTTCTTCAATTTGCAGTACGGGTTCGCCTTCCTGTTTCAGGTCGCTGATCTCATCCGCACAGGAAGGAAGCAGCAGGAACACTGCCATGCTGAGCATAAGGTATCGTAAGTTTTTCATATCATTCATATCATTGTCTTTTATTGTTTTTTCCACCGGTAGGAGACCACTGATCGGCCAGGGATCTCAAAGCAGAAATGCTGTTTCCCGTCATCCAGCGTAAGACTTTTGGGCGCACTGTTGCTGTTGAGCAAAACCACTGCATAGGTCCCGTCGGTGTTTTCGAATGCCGAATAATCATAACCCGGTTCGGAGAACCCTGAGGTGCCGATTCGTACGGCTCCCGGTTTGACCACAGAGGAGAGATGACCGATGATGTAGTAATGTGAATTTCGGGTGATCGTGGCATAGTCGGTACGGTCAATGTCGACCGCACCGTAGCAGGTTTGGCATCCTCCTTCTCTGTTAGGGCCCCCGTTTCTGTCGAGCATCAGGTTCCAGACGATCACCCCTTTGCACCAGTTGTGCACGCTGCCCAGCGCCACTTCCCGCATGTCCTCGATCAGCCTGACCTCCAGATTGCGTCCATCATTCCAGGTGCCAATGGAGGTCTCGGTAAAGATCAGTTCCCTGTCGGGATGCCTTGCATGGATGTTGAGCAGTTCCGATTTGTCTCCCCTGTAATTGTGGTAGGCCGCACCGGCCACGATCTCAGACTCGATACCCGCATCGTAGATCTTCACCGGATAATCATTCTGATCAGCCATATTGTCGTAATTGAAGTTATGGTCGAAGAGATAGATCTTCGTTTTCAGTGAAGCCTCTTTGAAACGAGGTACCAGATGGTCTCTCACAAAAGCAAGCTGTTCCTCCCATCCCATGAAGAGAGAAGCAGAGTTACCCCTGTTCAGCGGTTCGTTCTGCGGGGTGACCGAATAGATTGGTATGCCATACTGTGCCAGCGCTTTGATCCACTTTACGAAATAGAGCGCATAGTCGGCATAGCATGCCGGGTTGAGCTGTCCGCTGGTCCAGGAAGGATAGGGTTGCAACTCGGTCAGGTTATTGACTTTCATCCACCGGGGAGGAGTCCAGGGAGAGCCCATGATTTTCAGGTCGGGGTTGATGGAGAGGATCTCTTTCAGGATCGGGATGACATATCGTGTCTCTTCCGATGTCAGTGCAAAATTTTCAATACCCGGCGTGTCACACAGGCTGTATTCGCTCAATGAAAAATCTGAACAGCCGATCGAAATTCGGATATAGCTTTGTCCCATCCCTTCGGAAGGAGAAAAAGTCTCTTTCAGAAATTTTGTACGCTCTTCTTTCTTCATCTGCATCAGGTTGTAGGAAGAGGAACCTGTGACGGCCGCACCAAATCCATCCATCGTCTGATATTGCTTTGTCGGCTCAAGCTTGATGGTTGTTGGTGACATATTGCTTTTGTTACTGAAATCGGCAGCCTGTTTCCTGAAATCCTGTGACCGGTTGCCGGTGGTGACATAGATCGTGACATCACCCCTGAAGGTCTCATCAGGTTTGTCATCATCGATCTCTTTATCCCTGTTTGATATCTGGCAGGATATGAAACTGCATATGGACAGGAGGAGGGTAGACATGATTATTCTGGATCTCATCTTCATAGGATTAAATCGTCGTTTTTTCAATGTGCACTGTATTGTTTTTTAGGTTGATAGTGAATCTGTAATGAGCAGATTCCACTATCGGGTCATTTGCTCCGTTGGGAATGATCCAATCGTTGTCTCCGCTGATGATCTGCTCACCGGTGAAGGTGAACGCTCCCGCTTTCTTCTCATTTGCCCAGCCTGTATTTTCGAAAGGCTTAAACCCGGCATAGTGATCCTGATCGCCCGGGGTGTAGAAGGTTCCCTGATAAATGCCATCACCGATGCGGCGCAGCAACACATAGTTCATCACGTTGCCGAAGCCCCAGCTGGTGTGGGTGCGCTGGCGTCCCGGATAAACGGAGCTGATCTCGGCTGAGCTTACACGGGTGGGATAACCCAGTCCCCATCCACAGGCGAGCAGGTAATCGGGATAGGAGGGATTTGCCACACCTACGAAGATATTCTTTCTCACCGGGTTGAAATAAAGGGTGTAATCACCTGTTTCTCCCAGAAATTTCACCTTGCTCGCCGATACGCGTGCAAAGAAATCGGGGTTATAGACATTCATTGCATCGGCCAGCACCCCGAAAAGCGTATAAGTTTTCTCTTTTTCCAGGGTGCGTGTGAGGGTGCGGAAGGATTCATTGTCAATATCCTGGTTCCCGAAGGCAGACAGAGCAAGATCATCAGCTCCCAGTTTGTCACCGACGGCAGTTACGGTAAAGGCAGTATGGTCGAAGGTGATGGTTTTCGTATAATCAGCATCGGGCGTGTAGATGAATGCCGATTCGCCGTTTTTGCCGATCATGGCCACTCTTCCGTTCACGTTGCCGTATACATCACCCGAAAAATCGATGGTTCCGTCGGTATGGAGTCTCTCCGCGATCCTGTAACGGAATGCAGGGTCGAGGGTGAGTCCGGATCCGGTATATTTGTTATGATTCCCCGCTCCTGCATCCAGTACAGCTACGGTGCCGTTGTCCGTTACCAGGAACAACCGGTCGTAGACCGGCCGATGGGCGGTAAGCCCCGTGATCTGATGCGTTACCACTCCCTTCAGCACATTGCGGACAATGAGATGTACTTCTGTCTTTGCGTTGTCTGCCTGATTGCTCAGCAGTGGCACAAAGAGGGGCGTGTTGATGACGGCGGTGTCTCCGTTGAGCGGTATCTCACCCGTGGCAACCGTTCTTCCGTCCGATATCACCTCATAATGCAGGGAGGTGAGCATGGTGGACGGGTCGGTGATGGTTGCCGACAGCATGACCGAGTCGCCGAATGTGAAGGAAGAAGGAGCGATGGTTGCTGTTACCACGACAGGAGTGGATTCTTTCCGCGGCCCGTACAGATCATCACACGATTGCCACATCAGTGGAAGAAGTGTGATGAACACCAATAGAGGATATATTTTTTTCATACGATTTTACTGTTAATGATTCATTCATCGGTTAGTAGCCGGGATTCTGCTCAAGATTGGGATTCTGATCGATCACATCCTGGGGGATGGGCAATAGGTATGAGAGCCCTGTGAATGGGTAGACCTGTGCCGGACGTCCTTCATCTTTCGTATAGACCGCATTCATCACCTCTTCCACTTTATCGAGACGTACCAGATCGAACCAGCGCTGTCCTTCCATGGCCAGCTCGAGGCGCCGTTCCTTCATGTAGGCCGTCAAGATGGTCTCCCTGTTTGCTGAAGCAGCTGTCGACAGGTTCGACAGACCGGCTCTGCGCCGTGTCTGGTTGATGATCTGTGCCGCCCCGCTATAGTCTCCCTTGCCGATCAGTGCTTCGGCTTTCAGCAGGAGGATGTCGGCATAGCGCATCTTGATGATGCTGTTGTAGGCGCTGCGGCACTTATACATAAAGGGATAATGAGCGGCAGGGTAATAAACGCTCCAGTCACACGGATAGTATACCACTGTCTGTGCATACCTTTTGTCTCCCGGTTCGCTGTTGAATGCCCTGATCAGGTCGCGTGAGGGAGTGATCCATTTCAGCCAGGTGAAATAAAAGGTCCAGTTATCGAGCGGACGTCCGAACATCCAGGTGACCCAGTTGGTGTTTCCCGGAAAGAACTGTGCCTCGAAGATGGTCTCTCTGGTGTTGCGTGCCCACGCATCAATGGCTTTGTTTTCCTGGGAGGGAGGCGATGCGGGATCGGTCAGCACCACATCAAACAGCTCCCGATACTCATCTGTCAGTTCGTAACCGTCGGCTGCCAGCTGGTCGGCATATTGGATCACCTTGTCGTAGTCACGCAGTGGTTTCTCGGCGTATACTTTTGCCAGAAGGGCACGAGCAACTGATTTGGAGTATTGTGTCTTGTCGGCCGGATTGTTGTCGGGAGCATGTTGTAAGCCTTCCAGCAGATCCTCCTCGATCTGTTTGTAGATGGTCAGAGCATCTGTTTGTGGTGGAAAGTATGCTGAATATACTTCGGTAATGGTTTCAGAGGTAATGTCTCCTGCCATTGTGGTGATTAAAGGGACATTTCCCCATATCCTTACCATATCGAAATAGATCATTGCTCTCAGTATTTTGGCTTCCGCTTTGTACTGAAGTTTTTCCGCTTCCGTCAATGCCGGATCGGGTACTTTGTCAATATTCACGATCAACCTGTTTGCCTGGGCTATATTTCCCATATGGCTGTTCCAGTCTCGTCTCAGGTTCGTATTCGACCCTTCGATGGAGTTGACCTCGAAGGGTGTAGTCTCCGCATTGGGCGCCCCGGCATAGGCGTTGTCGGAATGCGACTCACCCAGCAGTAACATATCAAGATACCAGTGCTCCTGCCCATTTTTGAACAGGTTCAGCAGCGTTTGTCGGTGTGACAGAACCGCGGCTTTGTCTTTAAACACGATCTTGACACTATCGTCGTTTACGCCTTCGGTTACATCTGAATAGAGGCCTACCGGATTATAATCCAGCGAACAGGAAATCAGGAAACAAGCGGAAAGGATGGATAGAATATATTTTGTCTTCATTTTCTTTGGATTTAAAATTCAAGATTCACCCCAAAAACAAATGTTCTGCTGTGAGGGTATGTTCCCCAGTCAATGCCTTGCACGGCGCCGCTGTTGCCCCACTGATTCACTTCGGGATCCATGCCGCTGTATTTCGTGAACGTCAGCAGGTTGTTGGCCGTTACATAGGGTTGCAGGCGTGAAATGCCGGCCCTGTTCAGGATGCTTCCTTTAAAACGGTATGACAACGTGATGTCTTTTACCCGGAGATAGCTTCCGTCTTCCACGAAATAGCTCGACGGCTGCAGGTTAAAGCCAGCTTTCGGCACATCGGTGATTTGTCCCGGCGTACGCCAACGCCTTAACACTTCAACCGATTGATTTTTTAGATCATGCATTCCTTGCGTATCTCCTTTCGAAGCGTTAAAGATGTCATTTCCAACGGATCCTTGCAGGAGTATATTCAGGGTAAAACCTTTATAAGAAAATGAGTTGGTTAACCCGTAAGTGAATGACGGATTGGGGTCTCCAATATAGGTCTGATCCGAAGGACTGATTCTGCCGTCTTCATTCAAATCGCGGTACATTAACTCTCCGGTTTCGGGATCTACCCCGTCGCTGATATATCCCCAGAAGCCTCCCAAGGACCGTCCCGGCTCATTTCGTACAACGCGTGTTTGGTGAAAAGCGTCCGTGGTCTCGGCATCTTTATATATTTTCTGCAATTCGAGACTTTTCAGCTTGTTCCTGTTGAATGAAATGTTGAAATCAGTATCCCAGCTGAAGGCTCCGGTGACATTACGTGCGTTCACGGCAAACTCAAAGCCGCGGTTTGTCATGACACCTTCATTCCGTACAATTTCGGTTGCTTCTGCTGCTCCTGTCGGTACGGTCACAAACATCAACATATCGGTCGTATGCTTGTCGTAGTAATCCAAAGCAATGGTCAGCCGGCTATTCAGCAGCGTCGCATCCAAACCGATATTGGTTTGCGAGGTCGTTTCCCAGGTAAGGTCCGTCGTGCGGAGATTTGCCGGAGTTACGAGAGGGATGGCGTCTGTTTTTCCGGTTTCGAACCATGGCTGCCTGCTAATATTATACCGTTGCAGGTAGGCGTAATCGCCGATTCCGGACTGATTTCCTGTTTGTCCCCAGCCGCCTCTGATCTTCAGATCGTCTATCCAGGTAAGCTCCCGCATAAAGTTTTCCGACGATATGCGCCATGCGCCGGAGAACGAAGGAAATGTTCCCCAGCGATGATCGGGATGCAGTTTCGACGAACCGTCCCCGCGAATGTTGAAGGTAAAAAGGTACCGGCTGTCGTAATTATAGGCAAGTCGTCCGAACGCCGACATGATGGCCCATTCTGATGCATCTGATCCCGTATTGTCCCAGGCAATTTTGTTGGCCGCGTTCAGGGTATGTATATAACCATCCTTGAAATGGGAACCATTGATATAACTTTGTGACCATTTGGAATCCGTCCATGATGTTCCGCCCATACCTTCAAAATGGTGCTTTTTTGCGATTGTTTTTTTATACGTCAGTACATTATCAAATACCAGTAATGTATTCATCGCGCGTTGATCCCAGGCGTATCCCCAATCGTCCCTGTCTGAACCGTGCGAAGGGGGAGTGAAACCTGTTTCCTTGCCATTGCGGCGATCCAACGTAAATGAAGTTTTCAGGATCAGTTCCGGCAGAAAGGCAATGGTTGTGTTACAGGAGCCAATCAAACGGTTTTCGTTGTTCTGATTGTTTTTACCGTTTTCGATCGATTCAATCGGATTGGTGATATTCTGTCCGAAGAAAAGACGGTTATACAACCCGGTCTCTTCATTTGTAATGGTGGCGGCTGTCGGAAGATTCACTACAGCCAATACCACACCTCCGCGATTGGAACCCTGACCGGTAATAATGCTATTGCTCGTGTTATCGGAGTAGGATAAGTTCAATCCGAAACGAAGCCATTTCCGTACCTGGCTTTCCACATTGCTGCGAAGGTTGAACCGTCGGAAAAATGCCGAACTTAGCACGCCTTTTTCATCGAGATATCCTCCCGATACGAAATAACGTAACTTGTCATTTCCGTCGGACACCTGTAATTGATAATTTTGTGTGATCCCGGCACCATATACTTCTTTGAACCAGTCTGTCCGGTCGGTTGTTCCTTCCGGAATGGTCCCGGGACGGATCTCATCGATCAATTGTTTGTATTGAGCGGCATTTAGCGATTGAATAGGGTTGCTTACACGACTGATTCCAAGTTGTATATTTGCGGCAACTTTCGCGCCTGCTGTCGCCTGTTTGGTCGTGATCAGCACTACGCCGTTTGCCGCACGTGAACCGTAAATTGCTGCAGATGAGGCATCTTTTAAAATCTGCATGTCGGCAATATCCATCGGAGACAAGAAGTTAAGATTGTCCACTGGTACGCCGTCCACCACATACAAGGGTTCATTGCTGCCATTAAAGGAGGTGGTGCCGCGCACACGGATGACCATTTCGCCACCGGGGGTGCCGCTGGGCTGGTAAACGTTCACACCTGCCGCCTTTCCCTGTATGGCCTGGGCGGCAGAGATAATCGGACGCTCACCGATACTTTCCGTAGAAATTGAGGATACGGCAGTTGTGACATCGCGCCTCTTCACCGTTCCATACCCGATTACGACCAGTTCCTCCAGTGTTTTTAAGTCTTCTTGCAAGATGATGCTGAAAAAAGTTCTTCCGACGGTGTGAATATCTTGTGACAGGTAGCCTATGTAAGAGATATGCAGTACGGCATTGTCTGCAACGTTCAGTGTGAATGTACCGTCCAGATCCGTAACCGCACCATTGGCCGTTCCTTTTTCAACCACGTTCGCTCCTATTACAGGGTTCCCGTTTTCATCGGAAACCGTTCCGCTGATCCGATTCTGACTGATTTGTTGTTCAGGTATGATCAGGATAAAGTTGCCTTTCAACTGATAGGTGAATCCCGTTCCCTTCAGTATCTGAGCCAGGACATCGTCCATTTTCTCCCTCTCTATATTTAAATCGAGAGTCTTTTCATTTTTCATCTGTGATTCATTATAGGCAAGGAACATTCCCGACTGTTTCTCAACTGCCTGTAACGCTTCAATAACCGTGATGTTGTTGTGCTTAATTGTGATTAAGACATTGCTTTGAGCAAACAAAACGGTGTGTGAAACAACAAAACAGGAAAAAAAGATAAAAAAGAGCGCGTGTGTCTTTTTCATGTAAAATAATTTCATACCTTTAATATTCATTTCGTAGTGTTAGATTAGAAATTTAACTGATTCTTCAGGAATTAAAGAGTATAACTCTGACACTTTTCCTCCGGAATAGAGTGGCATCTCTATTCCGGTTTTTTCACATTATGATGTATCCATACCAACATAAATTTTACGGATCAATGCATACTTAACGAGTTATAAAGGCGATATATAACATTTATCGTTTTTTATTCTGTATTGCATGTATCCTGATATTTCTGTAATAACCTCCATGACCTCCTGCAACGAAGTAGTATCCTTAAAACGAAGGGTATATCTGTCCTCTTTTAAAGTGTTCTGGGAATACACAAATGAGTAAGGATATTTTCGCTCCAGCACGGTGATGATCTCTTCCATGGTTGAGGATTTAAATACAATTTCTCCTCTTTGCCAGGCTGTTATTTCGTTGATATCGGGATGGCTGATGAGTTCTTTTTTCGTAGATTTGTTGTATGTGATTTGTTCGCTCGGATGTAAGACCAAAGCTGATGTCAGGTTGTTGAATTTGACTTCCACACTTCCGGAAAGCAGAGTGGCCGACAGAATGGAATCGCCGGGATATGCTTTCATATTGAATTCTGTTCCCAGAGCCGTCACTTGAAAATCGTCTGATTTCACGATGAAAGGCTGTTGCTCATTTTTCGCTACTTTGAAATTTGCTTCACCGATCAAATATACACTTCTGCATGCTCCGGTGAATCGTTCCGGGTACAGCAAGGTAGCGGTAGAATTCATTTGTACTTCGGTCCCGTCAGGCAGGGTCAGGCGGACCGTTTTGGCGGTTGGCACATACTGTTCAATAAGATCGGGGGTCTTCGGTGTCTCATTGGAACTGAAGTAAAGCGTGGAGAGTAAGGCGATCAGCAGACAAGCAGCGGCTATCTGCCAAAAACGAAGAAGATGAATGTGGACATTGCTGCGACGTTGTTGAATTTTTTGCAGTACATTCCGCAACGATTGTTGTATTTCTGATGAAACTTCTGCAGGCTTGTTTTCTGCCATGCTATCCCATAAGTCACGCAAAGCCCTCTCCTTTTCCCCGGAAAACTTTTCGTCGGTCAGCCACCGATAAAACTCCATTTGTGCGGAAATGGACACTTCCGATTTTGCAAATAATCCAATGATCTTGTTAAAATAGTTTTCCATCACGTTTGTCTGTCAAAAAGAAGTCTCAGCGTTCCGGTTCAACGGCCTTTTATATTCTTTCTCTATATATGAAGACAACTGAGAAGCGGTTACTACTTAAAGATGAATCAAAAAAATTGTAACGATGAGAAGTTTTTTAAGATCTTTTAAGGCTAAATGGATATGCTGTTCTACCGTTCGAACCGAAAGGTTCATTTTTTCTGCGATTTCATGATTGCTCAGATGCTGAAAGCGGCTCATTTCAAACACTTCCCTGCGTTTGTCGGGCATCTGTTCTAAAGATAATTTCAACAAAAGCTGTAACTCTTCATGGTATATTTCGTTCAGGGGATCTTTATATTCTACGATCTCTTCCAGTGAATGTAAATTCATCTGGGCATGTATGTATTGTGATTCAATATTTTTTCGTTTCATGCGGTTGAACACATGATTTTTAACCATAGCATACAGATAGCCCTTCACAAGATTTCTCTCCCATGAATCCGGTTGTTCCCATAATTTCACGAAGATATCCTGTGCCACATCTTCAGCTTCCTTTTCCGATTTCAGAAGAGATGCTGCAAACATTTTGACTTTCGGATAATACTGAAGGAAGATTTCTTCAAATTCTCTTCTGTATGACTCTGTGTTCATGAAATGTATTCACCTTATACGGTAGATAAAAGTCAATATTTTCAGTCTTAGGGCTTTTCATAAGGTTGTTATCATTCAAAACGCATCCTGGGCAAAGATAATATTATTCAATCAAATATGTTCCTTTGTCTCGGTTCTTTATATTATCCCTAAAATCCGCAAGCAAAATCCTTTGCCGGGTTGAAAATATTTCAGTTGCCCTTTCAGGCAGATTATTTCAAGATTCATCCAGGTTTTTCACTTGCTTTTCTCTCAACATGATTAATCGGACAACAAGATTATTAGACTTGATAACAAATTACGGGAAAAAATGTGAGATTTTCACTCTTTTTTCACGACAAGACACATTGCGCCCTGTCAGGTTTGTTTATCCATTTCCCGGCGACACAGATGAATTTGAAAATAAATCGTTTCATTCTTGACGTCGAGGGGATATCTTTAAACAGGGCTGCTACCTTGTTGATAAAGTAGTTGTAGAAGTTTTTCATCATGGCGGTCATAATCAGGAAGAGTGTATTACTATTCATCTCTGATGTGGGAAGACGTCCCCAACCAAAGTCGTTGTTCTGGATGTCGAACAGCTTTTCACCGGATCCACGCATGTTGTAATATTCAATCACCTCTTTTTCGCTTGATTCATGATCATTAGTCAAAATACGGGGATGGAGCCCACCTGGTATGTGTTATAGTTGATTTCTACTTTTTTCCATTCGCTTATTTGGCAGACCTGTTCCGTCATGTTTTCGGATTTGTTTGCACGGACATAGAAAAGATTACAATTCTTTGAAACCGTATCAATTATATCCTTCGCCAACTCTTTTATCACACGAAGCAGGGTATCGGGACTGGCTACACGGTTGCCGGGTATGTTCTCAAGTGTTGAACGCAAATGCTCCCCGACATCCTCTGCCACTTCTCCTCCACAAAAAAATATTTCAAACCAGGGCCTAAATAGCTCACCGTGCTGATGACCGGTGAAATTCCTTATACCGAGATGATTATCGATGAGATTTAATAAACCGGATTTGTTAAATTCTTCATGTACAAATGAAATTCCGGCAAAAGAAGTGATGGATTGAGAAACTTTTTGTATTTTCATCCTTTGTATGATTTACTTTTTTTGTTTGCAAGCATAAAAATAAGTGAAATCTTACACATGGCAAAGCGTTAGGTAAGATATTTTTTATCAGCGCTTTGCTTATTTATATTTACAATGACCTTGCGGAATTAAGGTTATACTTGAATACTTCTAGCACCTTCAAAACCTTGCTTGTGTTCTCCCATATGTACATCCCCTAATTGATTCGACAAGATTTTTGTATTTCCTATTTCAACATCAATATTTGTATGAGAATGACCGTATATCCAATAATCAATTGGGCTGTCTGCAATAAAATCTCCTAATTCACAAGCGAAAGCATCACTTAATCTACTGTTTCTATGGTGTAGGGCAACAGCTTTGAAAGTTGGCACATGATGCGTAACCACAACAATGTTCTTTGCAGAACTTTCTTTAACTTTTTGTTTTATAAATGACAAACATTTTATATGTTCATCATTGAAGTTTTTTGGCAAAAACACACCATCATCATAAGAAATCAATCTAAAATCGTTGATACCATTATAAACTGCTATTTCGTTTTCAGTTCGTATATATGACCACAAGGTGGATAAAATAATATCTGTATTGTTTATGTGAACTACTTCATTTTGATAATACGCAACATTTGACAAAATATTGAGTTTCCATGTATTGCCATCTTTTACAATATCACCATGACGATAATATTCATGATTGCCGGGTATCAATAATGTTTGCTCGTAATTGTCTGATGCCCATTTAAAAAAATCGCACTGATGCAATAACTTTTCATCCAAATAATATATATCTCCGGCTAAAATCAAAATATCACCGTTTACCTTAAAAGCACCGGCACGAACAAATTCGAGATTTTCCTTAAATTCCAAATGTATATCTGATGCAAATTGAATCCGCATTATTCTATCTTAAAACTTTTTTTGATTTGTTCGATAAGTTGCTCAGCTGTAATGCTTTTAGGTAATCCGGCTGCTTTAAAGAAATCAGCATTGGGTTCCTCTGTTTGAATGCGTACACAAAAATCGTAAATATCAGATTTTAGAGTATCGGGTGCATCAAAAGAACTTTCAGCACTATGCATAGCTGACAAACGAAAAACGTCTTTTTTGTGTTTTTCGATGTGTTTTTTGTCCACTTGCTCACCTTCATTCCTTCGATTGGCTAAATCCAAATAAGCTTTTGCTTTCAAGCAAATAAGGCTTTCGATGTTTGCCAAATGGATGCCGTCATCTATCGAACTGTGTTTCAAAGTGAAATTGTAATAATCGTCGTCCATTAATATCGCCGATAAGCTCGACAAATCTTCATCAACCGGAATGGGCGTAATGCGTGCATCTTCGGGAAAACCTTTTAGTCCGATATTTCGAGAAAATAACTCCACTTGATAGGGAAAATCTGTGTTTTCGGGCTTTTTAAAACGGTAGTATTCTTGCTTGTTTTTACCAACTCCCTTATTCCGTTCATCATAATTGGCAGCTTTTACAAATTCCCAAAATTGCGTTACAAATTCAGCTGATAACGCTTCCACAACAAGTATTATATCTATATCTTTTGTAGCTCGCGGGATTTGTGCGTATTGCTCTTCGTAAATCTCACAGGCAGTTCCGCCAATAATCACATAATTTTCAGCATAATCGGCAAAAAACTCCCTAAATTTATCTATTCCTCTTACCATTTTATTTCGTTCAACATATTTTCTAATTCAATTTGTATTCTTTCGTCGGTATTATTCCTCAATGACAAATAAAGGGACAGTTTGTCAACTTTACCGTTTTCGCTCAAAATGTACGGGTCATAACGCCAAACTTGAACAGTGTTTTCTCCAAACACTTTGTTTGTATCTATTTTAAGTCCTTTGAATTGGATTTTATTCACGGCATAATATCTTCGGCTTTCATCATTGAGCATCGAGTAGGCAGACAAGGCGTTAATTCCACTTATGCAAGCGTTCTTAATTGTTTCGTCAGTGTAAACAATTCGCTCGATAGGTGAACGAAGCAGATCAACCGCTTTTTTCCATAACGAATTGTTGTCGTCCGAAAAAATAAGTCGTTTTGTTTTTTCGTTAGGCAAATCTATCAAATTATTATTAGTCAACCAACTTACAGCTCTTGCCGCCGTAGGATATGAGCACGAAAAAATTTGAGATATGTCCTCAATTGTTTTGTTTTCAAGACTGTTCTTCTCTATATGATACAATAATGCACATTGTGCAATCGGGGGAATCAACGTATCGCTTGTCCTTGTATCATTTTTAGGCTTTCTCAAATTTATCAAAAAATCGTGTAAATACATTTGTTTGTCAATAACAATAAAATTGACACGCTGGGCGATAATCCGCTGTATATTATAAGAATGAAGTTTCTTAAACACGAAAACAACAGGCATTTCTGTTACTTTCGTAACTATCTGTTTTTGTTTTCGCAACTGCACGGGCGTATATTCATTGTCATTTAATCCGAATAGCAGGCATACTTCCTCGTTGAGAATATGTGTCTTAAACAATTTGTAGCCCTCACGTATAGTTAGTGGCAGCAAATTTTGATATTCACCGTCTAACGGAGTTATTTCCATTCGCTCGCCAAACATTTTCTCTAAATATTGCCTGGTTTCCTGTATGTTATCAGTTATTTTGCACATTATCAAACGTTATTGAGAATATGCAAAAGTAGCGATAATATATTTAATTACAAAATATTAGTATTCAAATTTTGATATTAAATTTTTCTTCATCTACCCAAATCCCTCCTCAACGCCAAAATCTCTTCCGGGGGAAAATATCGTCTATTACCGATTTTAAACGAAGGTATTTTACCTTCTTTTCCTCATTTAAGAGCGGTTTTGAAATGGATACGCAAAATTCTTGCTACATCAAAGGCATCGTAATAAGCATAATCTTCTTTTGAATTTTTCTTTTCAGATAAATGCATAATCAAGGTTTTATAAAACCTAAAATCCGCAAGCAAAATCCTTTGCCGGGTTGAAAATATTTCAGTTGCCCTTTCAGGCAGATTATTTCAAGATTCATCCAGGTTTTTCACTTGCTTTTCTCTCAACATGATTAATTTGTTTATCCATTTCCCGGCGACACAGATGAATTTGAAAATAAATCGTTTCATTCTTGACGTCGAGGGGATATCCTTAAACAGGGCTGCTACCTTGTTGGTAAAGTAGTTGTAGAAGTTTTTCATCATGGCGGTCATAATCAGGAAGAGTGTATTACTATTCATCTCTGATGTGGGAAGACGTCCCCAACCAAAGTCGTTGTTCTGGATGTCGAACAGCTTTTCACTGGATCCACGCATGTTGTAATATTCAATCACCTCTTTTTCGCCTGATTCATGATCATTAGTCAAAATACGGGAATGGAGCCCACCTGGTATGTGTTATCGTTGATTTCTACTTTTTTTCATTCGCTTATTTGGCAGACCTGTTCCGTCATGTTTTCGGATTTGTTTGCACGGACATAGAAAAGATTACAATTCTTTGAAAACGTATCAATTATATCCTTCGCCAACTCTTTTATCACACGAAGCAGGGTATCGGGACTGGCTACACGGTTGCCGGGTATGTTCTCAAGTGTTGAACGCAAATGCTCCCCGACATCCTCTGCCACTTCTCCTCCACAAAAAAATATTTCAAACCAGGGCCTAAATAGCTCACCGTGCTGATGACCGGTGAAATTCCTTATACCGAGATGATTATCGATGAGATTTAATAAACCGGATTTGTTAAATTCTTCATGTACAAATGAAATTCCGGCAAAAGAAGTGATGGATTGAGAAACTTTTTGTATTTTCATCCTTTGTATGATTTACTTTTTTTGTTTGCAAGCATAAAAATAAGTGAAATCTTACACATGGCAAAGCGTTAGGTAAGATATTTTTTATCAGCGCTTTGCTTATTTATATTTACAATGACCTTGCGGAATTAAGGTTATCTTTTCATAGAGGATTTATCAGATGTACAGTAGTATCCGGATGTTTATCTGGATAAAAAGAGATGATTCCTGCTTGATGGTTGTAATTTACGTCCGAACTTTTGTGTGAATGATGAGAGTTCGAAAAAAAAAGGTAATTTTGTCAGATTAACAGCTCAATAAGTGTGCTGGTATAAACGGAATATCAACGATCAAACAGGATGATTATGGAAAAAGTTGTAACAGAAAAGAACACGAAGGCTGAAATTGTAAAAGCTTACGATGCTTTATTGAAAAAAGTGCAAGAGGAGAAGAGTAATATTCCCAAGCAGGTTCAGGATGAAAAGAAAAAGAATGAGATCATCGAAAAGGTAACCGATGTGAGTAATGAAGGCATTGCAAAAGGCATTGCAAATCTGAAATCGTCGTTGATCCACTCGTTGGACGAGTTACAGGCTCACTTAAGCAATGAGTTTAAGAAGCTGGAAGAAATACGGGCTGCTATTGCCGTGGAGAAACAATCTCTCGAGGATCTTTATTCCCTGTCGGCCAATACCGATTCGTTAGCGGCTATGTTGCTGGCACAGAAAGAGAAGAAAGAGTCTTTTGAAACATCGATGAAAGAGAAAGAAGAAGCCTTCAATCGGGAGATGAATGAGAAAAAAGTGTCGTGGGAGGAGGCGAAAACAAAACAAAAGACGGAGGAGAAAGAGTATTGGGATGAGTTAACAAAACGCCGCAAGAGAGAGGATGATGAATATCACTATAACCTTAAAATTGCGCGTCAGAAAGAAAAAGATGAATATGAGACCCAAAAGGCTCAACTCGAAAAAGAACTGATCGACAAAAAATACGCTTTTGAACAGGAGATATCTCAACGTGAGCAGGCCGTTAAGATGGCGGAAACCGAACTGAATGGTTTAAGAAAAGAGACGGCTGGTTTCCCGGGTGAGTTGGAAAAAGCGCTGAAGGCTAAAGAACAGGAGGTGACAAATGCTTTGCAAAACAAATATGAGTTTGAAATGAAATTGTCGAACAAGCAGAATGAATCGGAGATCCGCCTTCGTGATCAAATGATCGAGTCCCTGCAACAAAAAAAACAGGAAATGCAAGCTCAGCTGAAAGAGTACAGTGACAAGGCAAACCGTGCAGAGGAAGGTGTAAAAGATATTGCCCTGAAAGCCATAGAAAGCGCCGCCAAGATTAAAACATTTGGCGAACGGCCGGATACCGTGTCCAATAAAGAATGATGGGCCCATTTCTTTATCAGGTAGCAGATGTATTCTACACCCATTACGGCAACGGGCTCTACCGGTATACGTTTGTCTTTCCCAACCGTCGTGCCGGAGTCTTTTTCCAGAAATACCTGGCAGAGATTGCGGGCAAGCCTCTTTTCTCGCCACGGGTGATCACCATTCAGGAGCTGTTTGCTTCCTTCTCTTCTTATCGGTCGGCCGACCGGATCGAGATGCTGGTGATCCTCTATAATCGTTACCGGGAGATCAGCGGATCAGACGAGTCGTTCGATGATTTTCTTTACTGGGGAGAGATGCTGCTGAACGATTTCGATGATACAGATAAGTACCTCGCCGATGCGCGCCAGCTCTTTCGCAACGTGCACGACTTCCGGTCGCTGGACGATGACCTGTCGCACCTCACGGAAGAGCAGGTAATGGCTATCCGCCGTTTCTGGAGCCATTTTATGCCCGTTGAGGGGAATGAGGCGAAGCAACGCTTCCAGCAGACCTGGGAGGTGATGTATGAATTGTACGCATCCTTCAGAGAAGCCCTGCATGCCAGGGGCGTCGCCTATGAGGGGATGATGTTCCGAGAAGTGGCTGAACGGGCAAAGGCCGGTGAGATGGATGGCCCTCGTACCGAAGGATATATTTTTGTGGGGTTGCACGCGCTCACTCCGGCTGAGACACTGCTGATGGAGCAGCTGCGCAAGCGGGGACTGGCCGATTTTTACTGGGATTACGATTCACCGTTTTTGTATGATGAGATGAACGGTGCCTCTTCCCAGGTGAAGAAGAACCTTGCTCTTTTTCCTTCGCATTTCTCTCTCAATGCTACAGAGAAGAACAGGGAGAAGCCGCAGATCGAGCTGATCGGCATCTCCTCCGGCGTGGGACAGGCCCGGCACGTGGCACAGATTCTCACCGGGCTGATCCGATCGGGTGCCATTCCCGATCCCGGAGAGGCAATCCGTACGGCCATCGTCCTGCCGGATGAGAGCCTGCTTCTGCCGGTGCTCTACTCCATCCCCACGGAGATCGGCAAGATCAATGTAACCATGGGGTATGACCTGTCGCATGCCTCCGTGTCGAGCCTCGTGGAGCATATCGCCCTGTTGCAGCAGAATCTGCGCAGCAGCAACGGAGAGGTTGCCTTTTTCCACCGTTATGTGAAAGCAATACTGAGCCATCCCCTGGTAGCGGCGGCAGCACCGGCAGAAACGGAGCAGCTGAAGCGTCATATCCTTACCTTCAACCGTATCGTGGTTCCCCTCTCCGAGATCCCTTCTCACCGTCTCTTGCAGCTGATCTTCACACCCATCACCCACTGGGAGGAGATTCCCGGTTATCTGAATGATATCTTTGCCTATCTCTATCAAAGTCTTACGGCAGAGAAGCAAGCGGCGGAGACGGCTCCCCGCAGCAGCCGCTCTCTTGATCTTGAGAGGGAGTTTATTGTGCAGTATCACAAAACGGTCACCCGCCTGCAAGACCGTCTGCAGGAGGTGCCGCAGATGACGGTAGAGACCTGCTTCCGGCTGCTCAGAAAGTTGGCCCATGGCATCAGCGTTGCTTTCAGCGGCGAGCCCCTATCGGGTTTACAAATTATGGGGGTGCTGGAGACACGGGCACTCGACTTTGAGAACCTGATCATTCTCTCGATGAACGAAGGGGTGTTTCCTTTGAGAAACGCTGCCACCTCGTTTATCCCCTATACGCTCCGGAAAGGGTTCGGACTGCCCACCTACGAGCACCAGGACAGCATCTTTGCCTATCATTTCTACCGGATGATCAGTCGGGCCAAACGGATCTACATGCTGTATGATACCCGCTCCGAGGAGATGCAGACCGGAGAGGTGAGCCGCTATTTCTACCAGCTGAAGTATCTTTATAGGAATGCATTTCAGATATCCGAACGGGTGGCAACCTATGATGTCTCAGCCCCCAAGGTGTCGCCCGTGACGGTGGCCAAAACAAGCGAGGTGATGCACAAGCTGGATGCCTTCCGCGCGGGGAATGGACGGTCGCTGTCGGCATCACTGGTCAACAATTATATCAATTGTCCCCTGCAATTCTATTTCACCGCCGTGGAGAGCCTCTCCGAGGAGGCGGAAGTGGAGGAGACAGTGGAGGCCAATGTGTTCGGTTCTATCTTTCACCACCTGATGGAGACGCTCTACAATCGTTTCAGGGGGATGACGATCACACCGGATGTGCTGTCGGAAATTGCGAAGGACGATATCCTTCTCAACAGCACCCTTGAACGTGCCTTTGCTCGCTATTATTTCCGGGATGAAGCGCACCCGCACTCCCTGCAGGGACAGCATTACCTGATCGGTGAGATCCTGAAAAGCTATGTGAAACAGACGCTTGAGATGGACAAGCAGTTCACGCCCTTCACCTATATTGGCTCGGAGTACCGCTTCAGGAGATCATACAAGGTGAATGAGATGTTGGAAGTCGACTTCAAGGGAAGTATTGACCGTATCGACCGGGTGGGGGAGTCGGTCCGTATCATCGATTACAAAACCGGCAGGGGAGAAACGCGTTTCAGCAATATGGAGGTACTCTTTGACGCGGCGAAAGTGAAGCGTCCTTATCAGATCCTGCAGGTGTTTATCTATGGTCTCTTTTATCTGCTGGAGCATCCCGGAACCGTTATATCCCCTGCTCTCTATTATCTGCATTCCGTATACAATCGGTTTGATCCGGTGATATGCCACGACAAGCATCCCGTCAACGATTTGTCCCTTTTGCTCCCGGATTTTAGGGAGCGGTTCAATGCCCTGCTGGAGGAGATCTTCAATTCAGACATACCCTTCTCCCAGACGGAGAACAGCAGGAGTTGCGAGTGGTGTGCCTTCCGGGAGCTCTGCAACCGGTGATGAGACTGGCAGGCATTGTGCGTGGATGTGGCTATGGTACAACTTCGTTTGTTAGGGTTTGCCGGCAGGTTTGAGCAATTTGTAAATCACCAGGAGCGCTGTCAAAAGCATCAGTGTCAAAGCTATGAAAGCGATCCTATCTGTTGTTTTTACACTCTGCGGATCGAACCGGAAGGTGATGGTATGTTTTCCTGCGGGGATCACGAGGCCACGGAGCGTGTAGTTCACCCGCAGCATCTCTGCCGGCTCGCCGTCGATGGTGATCTGCCACCCCCGCGGGTAGTAGACCTCGGAGAAGACCGCCAGCTTCGCCTGCTTGGCATCTGCTGCATAGATCAGATAGTCGGAGTCATATGCGGTCAGGCGGATGACTGAGGCCGTATCGGTATCGGAGAACTGCAACCCCTGCAGCATCGGCTCAAACCGTCTGTCGGCGACCGCCTCCTTGCGTAGATCGATGGCTGTCAGTGCGTCGATCTCTTCATCTGCATTTTCTGCAAAGCAGATCCTGTCCACAAACCAGGCATTTCCCATGGCGTGTGGGTTCAGCACCGGCAGTGTCCCGCCGCCCTCTGACGGCAGGATGATCCACCGGGTGTTGAGCATATTCAGCACCCTGAAGGTGTCGGCATTGACCGAATCCAATACCCCTCCGCTGCCGATGATGGCCTGTTGCAGCGTGCCCATCTCGCGGGTGAGGTGCCGGTCGATCAGGTCCTGGTAGCGACGCAGCTTAGCGGCGTGGTATCCGCCGATCACCTTGTGCCGGTAGGGGGTAATCCCGTCGTTAAAAGTGCTGGTTGCCATGTTCAGCACACGGTAATATTGGGTGGTATCCTGCAGGATCACTTCATCCGTTGGAGTCATGGTGAAATAGTGTTGTGTCTGGTTTGCCGCAACAAAATCGGAATCATTCAGATAACGCTTGTTTACATTCCACAGATCGATCAGCGAGAGCAGCAGGATGGCGGCTGCCATCCACCCGGCTTTGATCTTCTTTGCCGCGAAGAGCCAAAGAATCAATGTTCCCACAGCCACAATAAAGAAGCTGCGCCATGCATCGGCGGTGAAGATAGCAACCCTCATCTGAGTCAGGTTCGTCAGGATGGGCTGGATATGCTCCGGTGGCAGCGACTGCAGTGCCTGCATCTCAGATGCGGAGATAAAGGAGGAGAAGAAGAGCTTCGGCGCCAATGCAAAGAGAAGAGCCATCCCTCCGGTGAGCCCCAGGCTGATATAGACTGCTTTCAGATGCTGTTTCAGCACCTCCGGCTTCGCCACGATCTCCTTTACCGCCAGTGCCGCCAGCAGAGGAATGCAGAACTCAGCCACCACCAGGATGGAGGAGACTGCACGGAACTTGTTATACATCGGCACATAGTCGATAAAGAAATTGGTCGGCCCTATGAAGTTCTTTCCCCAGGAGAGCAGGATCGAGAAGAGGGTGCCGGTCAGCAGTGCCCACTTGAGGGGACCCTTCACGATAAAGAGGCCGAGGATGAACAGCATCAGCACGAAGGCACCCACATAGACCGGTCCCGAGGTGCCGGGCTGATCTCCCCAGTACTGGCCGATCTGGGAGTAGAGCGCCCGGTATTCGGGACGTGCCTTCGCCATGGCCCGTTCATTTTCTGTAAGAGGTAAGGAGGCTCCTCCTTTGGTGTTGGGCACCAGTAGCGTCCAGGTCTCGCCGATGCCGTAGCTCCAGGCGGTGATGTAATCGCGTTCCAGTCCGTCACCGGTGTGGTTTGTCTCTCCATGGTGCGTCAGTTCCGACTTGCCGCGCATCGTCTCTTTTGAGTATTCATAGGTGTGATAGAGGCTGCTGGTGTTGGCCGCTACGCCGATCAGGCCGGCGATCAGCAGCACGCCCGTTGCTTTCAGAAAACCGGGCAGCTCCTTTTTGCGGAGGGCATCCACACCGAAGGCAATCACCATAAAGAACATCACAAAAAGGAAGTAGTAGCTCATCTGGATATGGTTGGCCGAGATCTGGAAAGCGGTGAAGATCATCAAGAGCAATGCACCCGGCAGGTATTTCTTCCGGTAGATAAGGAGCAGTCCCGCGATCGTGGGCGGAACATAGGCAAGCGTGATAAACTTCCAGATATGTCCCGCCGCAATGAGAATAAAGAAGTAGGAGGAGAAAGCCCAGGCCACGGCCCCCAGCGCACTGACCATCGGTGATGCCCGCAAGACGCGCATCAGGATGTAGAAGCCGAGCAGCAGGATAAAAATCAGGTAGACATAGTTGGGCAGGAAGAGGGAGTAGGCTCTCTTTGCCAGATCCTGTGCCTTGGCAGAGTGGTAGGTGGGACTCATCTGATAGGAGGGCATACCGCTGAACATGGAGATGTTCCAGCGGGTGCGCTCCCCGTTGTGGCGCTCCATATAATCGCGTTGCTCCTGTCCCTGGCCGATGGCTGCCAGTGAGTCGTGCTGGGCAATGACGCGTCCCTCCATCACGGCCGGGGCAAAATAGAGAAAGGAGATCAGTATAAAGAGCAGGATCGCGATCAGATCCGGAACGATTTTCCTGAGGTTGGCGGGAGCTTTCATCATATATTTTTTTATCGGATTATCAGATGAGCCACAAATGTACATTTTTATTCCCGGAAATACTATCCCGTAAGGATTTGAATCTTTCACTTCCGGAGAAAAAAGAAGAGGATGTATCACGTTGTGATTTCACCCTCTTTTCATCCGGACTTCGAAACGACATCCCGATTTTCATGCCGCCTCTTCGATGTGACAGTATGTGAATATTTTCAGAAACGTTTCCCGATAGTGATTCCTACGCGGGGATAAGCGTCGTCGTTCATAAAGTCGCGGCCGGCACCCCCATAGAGTTCGCCTACCCAGTTGTTGCGGGTCAGGTATTTCCATCCCAGGGCCAGTCCCAGGCCTGCACCTGTTGTGCCCTTGCTGTGGGTGACGTAGGTCTCGTTTTCATACACGTTCTCATCGATGTCTGTCGACAGGAGCGCACCGTTGAGCTCGATAAAGAAGCCGGCACCGCACTTCTGCAGGCTCTCGGTGTTGCCTCCGAAGAACCAGCGCATATAGGGTATCAATGCCAGGTTGAGGTCATTGTCGTCCGGTTCGAGTGATACCAGGGCGGAGGCTCCCAGGCTGAGGTCGGTGTGCAGGATCCTTTCATAGGTGATCTCCGGCATGGAGCTGAAGATGGAAGTGGCTAAGTTTAGCTTCAGCTCATTTTGTGGCGCCTGATGTGAAATCTTCCATCCCATCACGCGTTGCGTTTCCTGTGGAAAGGCAGTGAGAGTGATCACCAACAGGGTAATCAACAGCGGTAGTTTCTTCATGAAAGTTGTTGTTTGGGTGTGATACATATTATCTAGACGAGAAAAATGCAAAAACGTTGCACGTGGATGGCGAAAAGTTGTTCCTCACACCACCTGGCTGCCCGGCAGCACCTCTTTCGCGGGGGTTACCAGTGCCAGTGTGCCGTCGCCGTTCTCTGCCGAAAGGATCATCCCCTCCGAGAGGATGCCCCGCAGCTTTCTCGGCTCCAGGTTGGCAATAAAGCAGACTTGTCTGCCCACCAGTTCCTGCGGGTTGGGGTAATAGGCGGCAATGCCGGAGAGGATGGTGCGCTTTTTCAACCCGTCATCGAGCAGGAAGCGCAGCAGCTTGTCTGTCTTGGGCACCTTCTCGCACTCCATCACGGTACCCACCCGTATATCCAGCTCCTCAAAGGTGTCGAACGGAATAGGCTCCTTTATTGGTTTAGCCCGGTATTCATTCGCTTCGTTGGCCTTTTTCGTGTCGAGCAGCTTTTGGATCTGTTGTTCGATTGCCGCATCGTCAATTTTCTCGAACAGCAGCTCCGCCTTGCCGAGCGGATGTCCTTCAGCAAGCAGGTCGAAACTGCCCAGGCGCTCCCACGACAGCTTCTCCGTCTGCAGGAAAGAGCGCAGCTTCTCTGCCGAGAAGGGAAGAAACGGTTCACAGACGATCGAGAGGTTGGCGGTGATCTGCAGGGCAAGGTGCAGGATGGTGGCCGTACGCTCCATATCGTCCTTGGCGGTTTTCCAAGGCTCGGTGTCGGCCAGGTATTTATTGCCGATACGGGCCAGGTTCATTGCCTCTCTCTGGGCGTCGCGAAAGTGAAAGGTGCCGAGCAGCTGTTCGACTGTCTCCTTCACCTTCTGCGCCTCGGCGATGGTCTCCCGGTCATAATCGGTCAGCACGCCGGCTGCCGGCACCCGGTTGTCGAAATATTTCTGTGTGAGCACCAGTGCCCGGTTCACGAAGTTGCCCAGCACGGCCACTAACTCATTGTTGTTGCGTGCCTGGAAATCTTTCCAGGTGAAGTCGTTGTCTTTCGTCTCCGGGGCATTGGCGGTGAGCACGTAGCGCAGTACATCCTGCTTGCCGGGGAACTCCTCCAGGTACTCATGCAGCCAGACAGCCCAGTTGCGGGAGGTGGAGATCTTGTCTCCCTCCAGGTTGAGAAACTCGTTGGAAGGGACATTGTCGGGCAGGATAAAGGAGCCTTCTGCCTTCAGCATGGCGGGGAAGACGATGCAGTGGAACACGATGTTGTCTTTTCCGATGAAATGGATCAGCCGGGTATCTTCGCTTTTCCACCACTTCTCCCAGTCGTCAGGCAGCAACTCCCGCGTGTTGGAGATATATCCGATAGGGGCGTCGAACCACACATAGAGCACTTTCCCTTCGGCACCCTCTACCGGCACGGGTACGCCCCAGTCGAGGTCGCGGCTTACCGCGCGCGGCTGCAGGCCTAAGTCGAGCCACGACTTGCACTGTCCGTAGACGTTGCTTCTCCACTCTTTGTGCTCCTCGAGGATCCACTGGCGGAGCCATGCCTCATGCTTGTCGAGTGGCAGGTACCAGTGTTTCGTCTTCCGCATCACCGGTACGCTCCCGCTGAGTGCCGACTTGGGGTTGATCAGCTCGGTGGGGCTAAGCGAGGTGCCGCACTGTTCGCACTGGTCGCCATATGCTTTTTCGTTGCCGCAATGGGGACAGGTGCCGGTGATATACCGGTCGGCAAGATATTGTCCCGCCTCCTCATCGTAGTACTGTTCGTTCTCCAGCTCGGTGAACTCGCCTTTTTCGTAGAGCTTTCGGAAGAAGGCGGAGGCAGTCTGTTGATGGATCTCCGAGGTGGTACGTGAATAGATGTCGAAGGTGATGCCGAACTGTTCGAACGACTTTTTGATGATGCCGTGATAGCGATCTACGATATCCTGCGGGGTGACTCCCTCTTTCCGGGCTTTGATGGTGATGGGGATCCCGTGCTCGTCGGAACCTCCGATAAAGAGAACCTCTTCTCCCTTCAACCGGAGATAGCGTGCGTAGATGTCGGCCGGGACATAGACCCCGGCCAGGTGGCCGATATGCACCGGCCCGTTGGCATAGGGCAAGGCTGATGTGATCAGGGTGCGTGAAAATTTTCTGGACATAAATCTTTCTAAATAGGCTGCAAAGGTAAGAAAAATTGCGCTTTTAATCGGTCCGCCGGATGAAATATCATTGCACCGCCCGTTGAAAAGTCACCAACGGAAATATATCTTTCCATTTTGATCTGTGATAGACAGACAAACAGAACAGCGTATGGGTTTCAATGGAGAGGGAAAGACCGCCATCATCGGCGGTAGGAGGAGGTGACAGAAATCGTTGAGGAGCTGCATCCGTACGCACTTTTTCGATTCATATTCTGTCTCCCTGTTCTACAGGGAAGCAGCTGTTGCTGTGACATTAGATTCACAACAAATAGTCCGGCCAATGCGAATGTGCTGATGAATCGTTTCATTGCGAGTGATTTAATCCTCAAATATAGTGCATGGGAGTGCAAAACAAGGCCTCCGGCCGAAGAAAGATGTGAGGGATTATGATCATTTAACGTCTATGGGCAAAGAACTGCTTCATCAGTTCGCCACACTCTTCGGCCATCACTCCGCTCGTGACGGCGGTCTTCGGATGCAGCAGCTCACCGGTGAGTTGCGAGTAGCCCCTCTTCTCATCCGCAGCACCATATACCAGTCGCGAGAGCTGTGCCCAGCGCAGCGCCGCGGCACACATGGGACAGGGCTCCACGGTGACGTAGAGGGTGCAGTCGGTCAGGTACTTGCCTCCCAGCACGTTGGCTGCCGCCGTGATGGCCTGCATCTCGGCATGCGCCGTCACATCGTGCAGCAGCTCGGTCAGGTTGTGCGCACGGGCGATGATGCGCTGGTTGGCAACCACCACGGCTCCCACCGGTACCTCCTCCTGCTCAAATGCTTTTTGCGCTTCCCGCAGGGCCTGTCGCATAAAATAGTGATCGTCCGGCATATCTCCTGTTGTTTACCGCCCCGTTCCTACCGCCGCATCTCGTTCTCCTCAAACAGGGTGGGGTAGTCCTGTTCCATATTTTTTAGGATGTGGTTGAGCACGGTTTCCCGGTACCATCGGGAACGGTTGGTGATCCTGTATTTCTTCAGATAGAACTGAATCAGGCTATGCTCTTCGTCGCTGAGCATGAACACCGCCCTCCTGACACGCGGTTTCACCTTTCCCTGCAACTTGTATTTCTTTGTGCTCATCGAAAAACTTCCATTGAATTTTCTGCCGTTACAGATCGGTTTTGGATCACATCTGAACCGGTTTCCCTTTGCTGATGCAAAAAAACAAAATATTTTCACCAAAAGGAACTTTTTCCCTGCTAAATTTGTATTTTTACAACATTTATGGGCTTTTCAACCGGAAATGTGATGGCTGAACACAATGAACTGGGACGGAAAGGTGAAGAAGCTGCCGTGAGTTATCTGGAGTCGAAAGGACATCGCATCCTGGAAAGAAACTGGAGGCTCCATGGCTATGAGATTGATATCATTACCGCTCATAAGGGGTTTATCGTCTTTGTAGAGGTGAAAACCCGCGGATCGGCAGACTGGGGGGATCCGGCGAGTTTTGTGGTGACCCGGCGCATGCGCCGGATGATACAGGCAGCCCATTTCTATCTGGTCATGCACCGGATCGATCAGCCGGCGCGGTTTGATATTGTCTCCATCCTCTGGAAGGGAGAACGGCAAGAACTGGAGCATATTGAAGATGCTTTTCGGTCGTTCTGATCATCTTGAGGTGGGGATAACGGATCAATCCATAAACAGTGGAAGAGGTGATCCGCAAACTGTCCAAAAAAAAGCAACAGGAGTATTATGGAACAACTGAGCAATGAACGACGGATCATCCGACTGGAAGAAACCGACTCTACCAACCGGTTGATGAAACAACTGGTGAGGGAACAACGACCCGAAGAGGGGTCACTGGTGATCGCCGATCATCAGACCGGAGGGCGGGGGCAGATGGGCAACAGCTGGTACTCCGCCAAGGGGGACAACCTGCTCTTCAGCCTGCTGATCTACCCGCAACAACTGCCGGCCAACGAGTCGTTCATCCTCTCCCGCATCGCCTCCCTGGCGGTGAAGAACATTCTTGACCTGTTTGTCGACGATATCCGTATCAAATGGCCGAACGATATCTACTGGAAAGAGAAGAAGATAGCCGGCATCCTCATCGAAAATGACATCCAGGGAAAAGAAATCGATAACTCGGTGATCGGCATCGGTTTGAATATCAACCAACAGACGTTCCCTCCCGATCTGCCAAACCCGGTTTCTCTGTGGCAGATCACTGGCGCGGAGCATGACCGGGAACATCTGCTGGATCTCTTTATGCGAGAGTTCTTCCTGCTTTACCGCGATCTGCAGAATGGGCGAAAACAGGTGATCGAAGACGAGTATATGTTCGATCTTTATCGCATCAACGACTATTACTGGTTTGAGGATAAGGGGGGGAAGTTTCGGGCAAAGATCGAAGCGGTGCTGCCATCGGGGCACCTGGTGCTCCGCACAATGGAAACCAAAGAGGAACGAAGATATGCCTTTAAAGAAGTCGCGTTTGTCGATTAATCAGCTTTCAGCGATCGGCTCTTAGCGGCAGCAATCAACAAATAATCAATGAGCAATAAGCTATAAGCAGATAAGCAATATGATTCCGGCTTACAGCTTACTGCTAACAACTCAATCAACATATGCAGTTTAAACGAATTTTATTGAAACTGAGCGGAGAGTCGCTCATGGGGGAGAAAACATACGGGATCGACGAGAAGCGTCTGCAGGAGTATGCCGTACAGATCAGAGAAGCAGCCGGAAAAGGAGTGCAGATCGGGATCGTTATTGGCGGAGGGAACATCTTCCGCGGACTGAGCGGCACGGATAAGGGCTTCGACAGGGTAAAGGGAGACCAGATGGGGATGCTGGCCACGGTGATCAACAGCCTGGCGCTCAGCTCTGCCCTCACGGCGGCCGGACAGCGCAACCGTCTCTTCACTGCCGTGCGGATGGAGCCCGTGGGAGAGCTCTACTCCAAGTGGAAAGCGATTGAGGCCATGGAACAGGGCGAGATCGCCCTCATCGCTGGCGGCACCGGCAACCCTTTCTTCACCACCGACACTGCCTCGGCACTGAGGGGCATCGAGATCGAAGCCGATGCCATGTTCAAGGGGACACGGGTCGACGGCGTCTATACCGCCGATCCGGAGAAAGACCCCTCCGCCACCCGGTTTCGAACCATCACCTTCGACGAGGTGTATCAACGGGGACTGAAGGTGATGGACCTGACGGCCACCACCCTCTGCAAGGAGAACAACCTGCCGGTGGTGGTTTTCGATATGGACACCTACGGTAACCTGATCAAGGTGATCGACGATGAAGAGATCGGTACTTTGGTCCATTTGTAGGAGCCTTTCAAAAGTTTTCACTATTTTTGTCCACAAACAATATGAAAGATCATTATGGAACCAACAACTATCAGAAAAGAAGCCGAGGAGAAAATGCAGATGACCCTCGAATTTCTGGATGAGACCTTCTCCCGCATCCGCGCCGGACGAGCCAATGCCCACATTCTCGACGGTATCCGTGTAGAGTACTATGGCAGCCAGGTGCCTCTCTCCAACGTGGCTACCGTGACCACCCCCGATGCAAAGACCATCATGGTACAACCGTGGGAAAAACAGATGCTCAAGGTCGTGGAGAAGGCGATCCTCGATTCCGACGTGGGCATCACCCCTGAGAACAACGGAGAGGTGATCCGCCTAGGTATTCCTCCGCTTACCGAGGAGCGACGTCGGCAGTTGGTGAAGCAGACCAAGCAGGAGGCCGAAGAGGCGAAGATCAGCGTCCGCAACGCCCGCCGCGAAGGAATCGACGAGGTTAAGAAAGCGGTGAAAGAGGGCTTGCCGGAAGATACGGGCAAGGATGGCGAAAATGAACTGCAAAAGCTGCACGACAAATACATCCGGAAGGTGGATGAGATGTTCGCCGAGAAAGAGAAAGAAATACTGACTGTCTGATGACCTCAGCCGGCGATGAGGAAGGGCTGCGTCAGGGCAGCGGTCTGGTGATCCGAAATACCGGGAACAGCTACCTGGTGCGCGATGAACAGGGCAATGATCTGCTCTGTAGGGCCAAAGGAAACTTCCGGCTAATAGGGATCCGCAGCACCAGTCCCGTAGTGGTGGGTGACCGGGTGAAACTCGATGTGAACCCCGACGGCACCGCTTTCATCACCGATATTGCGGAACGGAAAAACTACATCGTGCGGCGTGCTTCCAACCTCTCCAAACAGGCACATATCCTGGCTGCCAATATCGACCGGGCACTCCTGTGCATCACGGTATGCTACCCGGAGACCACTACCGTCTTTATCGACCGTTTCCTGGTGACTGCCGAGGCATACTCCGTACCGGTGACGCTCCTCTTCAACAAGATAGACCTCTATGAGGACGAGGAGCAGGAATACCTGCAGGGACTTATCCGTCTCTACACCATCATCGGCTACCCCTGCCTGCAGAGTTCCATGGTGACGGGTGAAGGGCGCAAAGAGCTGGAGGAGGTCACACGCGGTCGTATTGTGTTGCTGGCGGGCCATTCCGGTGTGGGCAAGTCGACCATCGTCAACACGCTCCGCGGAAAAACCGTACAGAAGGTGGGGGAGATCTCCGGCTATCACCACAAGGGGATGCATACCACCACCTTCTCCGAGATGATTGAACTGGCCAACGGCGGCTTCATCATCGACACCCCCGGCATCAAGGGGTTCGGCACCATCGATATGGTCACCGCCGAAGTGTCGCATTACTTCCCGGAGATCTTCAGTGCCTCGAGAAACTGCCGGTACAACAACTGCCTCCACCTCAACGAACCGGAGTGCGCCGTGCGCCGCGCGGTAGAAGCGCATCATATCAGCGAAAGCCGCTATCACTCCTACCTAAATATTTTGGAAGACATCAGCGAAGGAAAATATCGATTGTAATGATGCCCCTCAACCAGACACTCTATATCCTCTTGGAGATCCTTTACCTCCTCACGGTGGTGAGTATCGTGGTGGTGGTGATCACGGAGAACAGAAATCCCATCAAGACGGTGGCATGGGTGCTGGCGGTGGTCTTCCTGCCGGTCATCGGCATCATCTGGTATGCCGTCTTCGGGCAGGATACTGCCAAACGGTATGTGATCTCGAAGCGGATGTACAGCAAGCTGAAAAAACGACCGCTCGATGAGATGGAGACGCCGGTGGAGCAGGCCTACCCGTCGGAGTATGCCAACCTGATCCGTCTGCTCCGCCGCATGGATTACAACCCCCTGTTGGGAGGAAACGATGTGAAGCTGTTTACCTCAGCCAGGGATAAATTCGAGCATCTGTTTGCGGATATCGACAAGGCAACAAAACATATTCATATTGAATATTATGTGCTGATGGATGATGCCATTGGTATGCAATTGCAGGAGGCGCTGATCCGCAAAGCACATCAGGGAGTGGAGATACGGATCATCTACGACAGCTTTGGCTCACGAAAAACCGGTGCGCACTATTTTGAGGAGCTCCGAAAAGCCGGTATCGAAGCAGAACCTTTTTTGAAACTTACGCTGCCTTCTCTCACCTCCCGCCTCAACTACCGGACTCACCGAAAGATCATCGTCATTGACGGAAGGATAGGTTACATAGGGGGGATGAATATAGCGGATCGTTATCTGAAGGGACTGAAATGGGGCTCTTGGAGAGATACCCATGCCCGCATCGAAGGTAAAGGGGTGCAGGGACTGCAGTCGGTGTTTCTGATCGACTGGTACTTCGTTTCCCAGACATTGATCACCTCCCGGAACTATTTTCCCATGCTCGACAATTGCGGCAGCTCCCTGATGCAGATTGTCAACAGCGGCCCCCTGAGCAGAGAGAACGAGATATCGCATGGCATCATGCAGGCGATCTACAGCGCTGAAAAACTGATCTTCATCCAGACACCCTATTTCTTTCCCCCCGATGCAATGAGAGATGCACTGAAGGCTGCCGCCATTCGTGGCGTCGATGTGCGGCTGATGATATCCAAACGCTCCGATGTGCCTCTCGTACAGCTGGCATCAAACTCTTTTATTCGTGATATGTTGCGGTCAGGGGTGAAGGTTTATCTTTATCAGAAAGGTTTCCTGCATTCGAAACTGATGATGTTCGATGAATCGCTCACGTTGATCGGATCTGCCAATTTCGACTCACGCAGCTTCGAGCAGAATTTTGAGGTGGAGGCTTTTGTTTATGATCCGCAACTGGCGCTGCAGGCAGGCGCGATTTTTGTCGATGACCAGCGGGAAGCAGAGCAGGTGTCGCTGCGCGAATGGTCGAAACGCTCCCCGCTGAGGCGTTTTGCCGAATCGCTGTTACGGCTCTTTGCCCCGCTGTTGTAATGATTCGCAGCTTCACAGGTTGTGTCGATTGGAGGATTGAAGAATTGGAGGATTCGCTGAAAGCTGAATGTTGAATGCTAACAATTAAAACCGCTGCACTGATCAAGCTTTCACCCAAAAAGCTGAAAGCTGATAGCTGACAGCTGATCGCTAAATATATGGAACGAATATTTCTGATCGGATATATGGGGTGCGGCAAGAGCACCCTCGGTAAGCGGCTGGCGCAGTCGCTCTCACTCACCTTTATCGACCTGGATGCCCACATCCAAAACAAATACCGCAAAACCATTTCTGAGCTGTTCGCCGAAAAGGGAGAGGAGCAGTTCCGCATGATCGAACGACAAGCCCTGTTGGAGGTGGCCGCCTTCGAGGATGTGCTGATCTCCACCGGCGGAGGGGCCCCCTGCTTCTTCGACAACATGGAAGTGATGAATCGCGCCGGCATCACTATCTATATCCAGGCGTTCCCGGAGGAGCTGGCAGCGCGGCTGCGCGCCTCCAAAACGGTGCGACCGCTCCTCAGCGA
>JAQVWR010000107.1:2536-4728 GCA_028709605.1 Proteiniphilum sp. | reverse complement strand
GGTTCTTTCTTCACCATAAACGCGCTGATCTCCCATAGCATATAGATGGGAATGGTGACCACAAACAGGGAGAAGGGATCGCCCGAGGGGGTGATCAGTGCCGCTGCCACCAGTGCGCCCACCACGGCATGACGGCGGTACTTCCGGAAGAAGGGCCTGTATATCAGTCCCAGGTTCGATAAGAGCCAGAAAACCAAGGGCAGTTCAAAGACTAACCCCATGATCAGGATCAGGGTATAGAAGTTGCTCATATAAGAGTCGAGAGAGATCATATTCTCAATCGAGTCGCTGAGCTCGAACGTGATCAGGAAACGGAAGATCAGTGGAAACACTATGAAGTAGCCCACCAGACAGCCCACCAGAAACATCAGGCCGCCGAAACCGAATGCGGTCTTCACCCCTTTCGCCTCGTTCTCATAGAGAGCGGGGCTGACAAATTTCCACACTTCATACAATATGTAAGGGATGGTGCAAAGCACGCCGAAAGCTGCCGAAGTGGAGATGTAGGTCATGAACTGCGTCGTCATGTTGATGTTGAGAATCTTCACTTCGAAAGGTTTGGTGGAAAAATCGGGCAGGAAAGGAAGCAACTCTCCGGCTTTGTTGAACAGACGGTAGGTGATAAAGTCGGATGAACGGGGTGCCAGGATGATGCTGTCAAAGATGTAGGGGATCAGAATGAATCCTACGACAGAGAAAAGTACCACCGCAATGATGATCCGGATCAGCGTCCACCTGAACTCTTCCAGATGATCCCAAAAAGACATTTCTTTCTCTGCCATGTAAACTTTGCGCTATAAACCCACCTTCCCGGAAACAACCCGGGAGCGACGGGATGTAACCGAGAGGGGACAAGTGTGAACGAATAAGAGGGTATCCGTTATGATATCCCTTTGTCGATTACTTGTTCTCGTTGGTCGAATTTCTGTCGGAGGGATCAGCCTTGATGTCTTCTTCAATATCGTTTAATCCCTTTTTGAAGCTATTGATGCCTTTCCCCAATCCCTTCATGAATTCGGGTATTTTTTTCCCTCCGAAAAGGATGAGTATCACCAGCACGATGATGGGTATCTCCCATCCGTTTAAGTTAACGAGCAATGGATTCATAGATCTGATTTATTTGATTGTTGTTACCTGTCTGACATAAGGCGCAAATGTATAATTATTTTGTGTAAGAACCCTGTTTTTTAAGATAAAGTTTCATAACGGTGCAGTCCCGGATGCGACTATTTAGCTTCGCGGATGACCAGCTCCGTGTAGATGGGAAGATGATCGCTGAACCCACCCTGATAGTGTGGTCCCAGGTTCGTCCGGAACGGCTTCATGCCGTAATAGCGGTCATCCTTCTCCAGCAAAAAAGGAGCCCGGAAGATCTCTGCACGGTCTCCCCTGATCCGGATGTTGTTTTCCTTCATCAGAAGGTTGCCGCTGACGATAAACTGATCCAGTATCTCCCATCTTCCCTGATATTTATAGGTGCCTGTATCCCTTTCTGTATCGGAAGGATCGAAGAGGTTATACAACTCCTTCGGTTCGTACCGGCTCTCTTTTCTGCCTGCCCGGAGTATCCGGGAGAGGCTTGCGTTGCCGGGGTGATCATTGAAATCGCCCATGATCAGGATGTGGGCAGTTGTGCGCAGGGCGAAGATGCTGTCGCATTTTTTTCGCAACAGGGCAGCAGCATCGATGCGTGCCGGTTCCGTTTCCCGCCGGCCTTCACTCCGTGACGGGAAATGACAGACAAACAGGTCGAGCGTGTCGCCGCTAATCACTTCCCCGATGGCGTGCAGAATATTTCGGGTAGGCCTTCTTCCCCGATGGCGGAAGGTGACCTCATACTCAGCTGTCTCCAAGAGCCGGAATTGATGTGACTGATAGAGCAGTGCCACATTGATGCCCCTCTTGTCCGGCGAGTCGGTGATCAGATAGGCATACCCCTGTGCCCGTAAAGGAGTACGTCGGGTCAGGTCGAACAGCACACTGTCGTTCTCCACCTCGCACATCCCCACCACTGCGGGGGGGTACATCTCCCCCACCGCGGTGATCACCCGGGTAATGTTGCGCAGCTTTTCCCGGTATTTGCGGGGTGTCCAGTGCATAAACCCTTCCGGCAGAAACTCGTCATCGTTTTTGAGCGGTTCATCCCGTGTGTCGAACAGGTTTTCCACATTGTAGAACATCACGCGGAAAGG
>JAQVWR010000107.1:0-2436 GCA_028709605.1 Proteiniphilum sp. | reverse complement strand
TGCAGATCGGCCAGAAAGGTGTTTATTTTCACCCGGATTTCTTCCTTATACTTCGGTTTTACTCCCAGCACGGCAGAGGCTTCACGGGGGATGGCGTTGTGCAGGTTGCCGCCGTCGATCTCTGAAAGGATCATTCCATACTTTTTTCCGGTGAGGGAGTGCAGGAAACGAGCAAGGATCTTGTTGGCATTGCCGAGACCCTTGTCGATGTCGCTGCCGGAATGCCCGCCGCGGAGCCCTCTCACCTGCACCCTGAACCAGAAATAGCCCTTCGGTGTCTCCTTCTCCTTATACCTGAAATAAGCTCTCGTGCCTTTCCCTCCGGCACAGCCGATGTAGATCTCCCCCTCTTCTTCTGTATCCAGGTTGATTAGGATGTTGCCGGTAAGAAACGCTTTTCCGAGGGAGTAAGCCCCCGTGAGGCCGGTCTCTTCGTCTACCGTGAAGAGCGCTTCGATCTTCCCGTGTGCGATGTCATCGGCCGCCAGCACGGCCAACTCTGCAGCTACGCCGATGCCGTTGTCGGCGCCCAGCGTGGTGCCGTTAGCCCTGATCCAGTCGCCCTCTATGATGGTCTCGATAGGATCCTTGTCGAAATCATGCGTCACGCCGGCATTCTTTTCGCAGACCATGTCCATATGCGATTGCAGGATCACCGTGGGGGCTTCTTCTCTGCCCCGGGTAGCCGGTTTGGTGATCAGGATGTTGCCGGCCTGGTCCTCTTGTGCCTCCAGCTGATGCTTTCGGGCAAAGTCGAGGAGATAGGCCCGTATTTTTGCTTCTTTTTTCGATGGCCTCGGAATCAGGGTAATGTCGTGGAAATACCCCCAGATTGCGGAAGGTTGCAGTTCTTTTATTGTCATCATCTCGTTTTATTTTAATGGATTTGCAGTTCATAAAAATACAAGAAAAATAGCAGGTAGACAAAAAATTTAGCATCTTTAATGCGAAAAAATGGTGTTTAATTGGCTAATTGGACTATCTTTGCGACGGTAAAACCGGACAATATGACAAAAATCGTACTGATAGGGATTCTGGTCCTGTTCATCGCCATTCTGTTGATGGGGATCCGGGTTTTTTTCTCCCGTAAGGGTGAGTTTCCCAGCCTCCATATAGGTGATTGTAAGGCTATGCAGGACAAGGGGATCCATTGTGCCACATCGCAGGATGCTGAATTGAACAGAAGAGAGAGTCCGATAGAGAAATTATTGAAATCAGAAAATTAATAAATCCTGTTAAAATGAAGAATTCTACTTCTTACATCGTCAGCGGAGTGTTGGCGGTTGCACTTATTATTCTTTACATCTTACACTTTACTTCCAATACATCGGTGAACCATGCTGCGGGAAAAGATCTTTCCCTGTGGCTGAATGACTCTTCGGTCACTTTGCCGATTGCTTACGTGAATGTGGATTCCCTGTTGATGAACTACAATTTTGCCAAAGATCTCAACGAATCGCTGCTGAGAAAAGAGGAAAGTACGCGTGCTACCTTGAATCAACGACAGAGCCAGATCAACTCTGCCGCCCAGGAATTTGAGCGCAAATTGCGGAACAATGCCTTCCTGAGTCAGGAAAGAGCACAACAGGAGCAGGAGCGGATTCTTCAGATGAATCAGGAGTATCAGCAGCTGGCTGATCGGTTGACACAAGAGTTCATGCTGGAGCAGGAAAAGCTGAACATCCAGATGGAGGATACCATTAAAGCCCGGATGATAGAATTCAGTAAGGGGAAGCCTTATGAGATTATTTTTAGCAACCGGACCACCAGTACCGTGCTCTACTCGGATGAAAAATATGATATCACGGAAGAAGTGATTGCGTTCCTGAACAACCGGTACGGACCTGCTACCGTCGCTGTGAAACCGGAAGAAGCAAAGAAATGATCCGCCTGAACAGGTGATCTGCAGTAAGGTTCTTTGTACAAAGAACCTTTTTTTTCCCGTGAGGAGGGGTTTCTGATGGAACACTGGAAACGTTATATCGAAAAACAAAAACAGGAATACATGCACAGCGTGTATCCAGCGTGCTTGTCTGCAGATATGATTGTGGTGATTCCCTGTTTCAATGAGCCGGGTCTGAGGGATACCCTGCATGCCCTGTTGGCATGCGTCCGTCCGGAAGCTGAGGTGCTGGTCGTTGTGGTGTTTAACGCAGGCGAGCACGCTGCGCAGGAGGGTGTGAAGCAGAACCGGATCTCCTATCAGGAGATGCTTCGTGTTGTGGACACCCTTCATGAACCTCGATTCACTCTCTTTCCGGTTATTCTTGAGCGATTACCCCGTAAGCATGCCGGTGTAGGTCTGGGGCGCAAGATCGGGATGGATCTTGCCATCCGTCATTTCCTGAGCAATGGGAAGAAGCGGGGTGTGATTGTCTCCCTCGATGCCGATTGCACGGTATCCCCGAACTTTCTCACCGCCATCTATCAGGCGTT
>JAQVWR010000106.1 GCA_028709605.1 Proteiniphilum sp. | reverse complement strand
GAAGGCAGGCGGCAGCCTCCTGTGGTGTGGGGGGGCGGTTGCCCGGCGGCCTGCAGCGGACAATGTTGCTGATGAAGAGATGCTCCTTTCTGTTGAACCCACAGGCTGTGAAGATCTTGTCCAGCAGGATCCCCGACGGCCCGATGAAAGGTCTCCCCACGCGGTCTTCGTCTCTCCCCGGTGCCTCACCGATGATAAAGATGGGAGCATGATGATTCCCCTCACCGAAGATGAGATGATTCCGTGATTGCCACAAGTCGCATTTCCTGCACTGCTCCATCGTCTCCCGCAACTGCTCCATCGTCTGGCCCATATTGATTTTCTCCTGTTTATTAGTATTCAATTCCTTCCCGTGCTTCAATGCCCTGACGGTAATAATGTTTCACCTCCCGCATCTCGGTCACCAGGTCAGCCAGCTCAATCAGCTCCTTCGGTGCATAACGGCCGGTAACCACCACCTCGCAGCCGGGAGCTCTTCTTTTCAGCAAATCGATCAACTCACTTACGGTGAAGAGATCATAGTAGATGGCGATGGTTGCCTCATCCAGGATCACCAGGTCATATTCTCCCGATGTGAGCACCTCCGACATCACTGCCAGCCCCTCCCGCGCTGCCGCCACATCTTCGCCGGTCGGTTTCTCCACGATGAAGCAACCCCTGCCGAACTGACGGATGGTGATCTGCGGGAGCTGCTCTCTCACTGCTGTGATTTCGGAGTAATTTCTCCCTTTCACGAACTGTGCAATGTAGACGCGCATCCCTGCACCGGCTGCCCGCAGTGCCAGCCCGAAGGCTGCCGTGCTCTTTCCCTTGCCATTGCCCGTATAGACTTGCAGATACCCTCTCATCTCACTTTGCATGCGTTGGATATTTTCAACACGAAGAGTGATGGGTAGTGCACCATCAATGGCGCGAGCGTATCGGTGAGGGCCTGCATCACAAGGTGATATTCACCGGCGATCAGGGTGCTCATGCTGCCCGTCTCCACCTGTATCATCTTACAACGTGACAGCCTCTCCAGGAAATCCTTCACCGGAGCGGCATAATCGTCTTTAAGGGCGTAGTAACTGATTTCAACGGTGATCTGCATGGTTTCTTCTCTTTTGTACGATGGTGGCGATAAAGGCGGGTTGAACCGTTCTCCTGTCGTTCATTTCATCCAGCAGCTTAAAATTGTGGTCATAGTAGACCGCGTAGTGAAATTGTGGGGTTCCCAGAAGCGAGAGGTGGTTCCTGATCTCTGCCGGTGTGTAAAGATGTGCCTGATTGAAAGTGGGAGAACTTTTCTTTTGTCGCCCGATCTCGGAGAGACTATTCAGCCATCCGACAATCAAAAAGCCACCCGGTTTCAGCAAGCGGTCTATCTCGCTTAAAACTGCATTCCGATCCTCTACAAACTCAAATAGCGTGATGGCTGTGATCAGCTCAAACTGCCCATCGGAAAAGGGCAGATGGGCGGCATCGGCCTCAACCCACTGTACCTCCGGGATCACTCGCTTGCGTGCTTGTTCCAGCATTGCCGCCGACTGATCCACTGCGGTAACCCGGAATCCCTTCTCATTGAAAAAAGCAGTCCAGTGACCAGTACCGCATCCCAGCTCGAGCATCTCTCTGCTGTCGACCTGCAACAGCAGATCACTGATCACTGCTTTTTCTGCCCTGTCAACAGCCCTGCCACCTTCTGACTGGTAGAACTGATCATACTCCCTGGCAAATGATAACTCCTTATAGATGTTCATTATCCTCTCTCTTTTTGTCTCCAGACCCAATATTATGGAACATTCTCACTTGCGATCCCGGGTTATCTGGATGAGATCCTCAGACTTACAACCGCGACATTGACTGGCCGGTTTCATCGTGATCATTGTCTCGTTGCAGTTGTGACACTTGTACCAGAAATGTTCTGTCACATAGGATCCTCTCCTTCACCCTCAGCAAGGGTGTTGACCGGTAGTGTTGACTCCATTCTGGGACAGTTTTAAATGATTCTATTCTCTGTGTTCCTCCAACTTGCGCAATTTTTCCTCCAGCTCCTCATTGGAACGTTTGAGCCTTTGTGCTTCCGTTTTGAGCTCTTCCATCTCATCCCGTTTGTGCAGGATATCCTGCCAGGGAACATGTTGAATCAATTCTGACAACAGAAGACCAAAGTTGTAAAGTCTGTCGGCACCGTAACCCTGATCGATTCCGGCTGCATAGCCTGTTCCGGCTCGGCGTCCAAATCCTGTTCCCCTGCCGGCTGTTCCTCTTCTTCCCAATCTGGCGGGTAGGTTTCTACCAGCACCCCAACCTCTGTTGTGAGAGAATCCATCTTCATATCCGGGTGCGTCAAATCCCGAACAATAACCTCTTGCTCTTCCGGTTCTGGGACCTTGTCCCATCGGTCCGGTACGATCTCCTGATGGCATAATGCTAATTTCTTTAAGTGAAACAAATAATAAATTGACAAGGACAAAAAGCCTAAATTAAAGTGAACCTACGTTCCTTCATATATTAAAAGGTGTAGGTATCACCTGTTTTTACTGTTTGAATCTGAAAACTCTCCGCAAATGCCACAAGCGCAGGCAATGCGGTACAGTGAGAAGGGATGACGTGTTCTACCCTGTTCTTTTTCAGATAATGGATGGTTTCTATGGTTTGCCGATCCCGCTTCTTCAGGTGAAAGCCGCCCATGATACCACTGATTTTCTGCTCACCGGTTACTTTTTTTGCCTGTTCCAGGGTGTTTACCACCCCGGCATGTCCACAGCCGGTGATCACAAACAACCCTTTCTCTGTGAGCAGGGCTACGGCACTGTCGTCCGCTACAAAATCGGCTGTTCCGTCCTCGAACGAGAAGGCGGTTTGTTGCGATTCAAAATCGGTGATGCGGGGTATCTCACCCAGAAACAGGATGGAGTCACTGACCCGGAAAGGTGCTTTGCTGGTGATAAGATCAAATTTTCCGGCGATTTCATCCCGGCTGTTTTTTAGACCGATGTAGGTGTGATCGGCGGTTCTGTATCGCTTCACAAAACAGCCCGGGTGGCAAAGCAGCTTGCCGCCTGGGAGATGCGCCAGTCCGTTGCCGTGATCAAAATGGCCGTGACTCAGGATGATCAGATCCCTCTCTTCCAGATCAATCCCCATCAGTGATGCATTTCGCTGGAAGAGATCGCTCTGTCCCGTATCAAACAGGAACTTTGTCCCGTTATGCTCTACGAAATAGGAGAGTCCGTGCTCCGCACCGGTTTTGCCACCGGGATAGTTGTCGGTAAGAATCGATACTTTCATCTCTTTTTCTTACAAATATAACCATTAAAACTTCATTATGAACAAATGTTCATTTAAATTTGCAGGGAAAGAATCGAAATGATCATACTCTCTTGATCAACCGCACCCATTTGAAGTATCCGGTCACGGAAATCACCGAATAGATGGCGAACAGTGCAGCAGTGGGGTAGAGCCCTTTCCAGAGGTAGAGGCCGCAGGAGATGAAGTTCACCACAACCCAGACCCACCACTGTTCGGCATGCTTTTGTGCCAGCATCCACATGCCTGTGATGCTCAGCGCGGTGGTGAGGCTGTCGCCGGCAGCCACGGGACTGTCGGTGTAGCGGGTGAGGAGCAGGTAGATGGCGGCGAAGAGCAGCGTCGTTATCAGCGTGAGAGGCAGGATCAGCCGCCGCGGGGTATGGGAGATGGCGGAGCCCCCCCCCTCGTGACGGCCTCTGTTCCAGCGGATCCACCCGTAGGTGCTGGCAAAGAAGTAGTAGACATTGATCCCCATGTCGGCGTAAAACTTGCTCTGAAAGAAGATCCATACATAGACCACCGGCATCAGCACACCCACCGGCCAGAGCCATCTGCTGGCATGGTATTCCAGGTAGAGATAGAGCAGGCCAATCAGGGCGCCGATGATTTCGATGGTTTGCATGGGTTTTAAAACGAGATTGTGAGCCGACCCATGATGTTGCGTGGTGCCTGCGGGTAGTAGCCAACGTAGTGGATATGGCTGTCGTCGGCAAAAACGTCGGTGCCGGCCCACCCGTTAGCTACATATTTCTCGTTGAACAGGTTGTTTACGAAAAACTGCAGGTTGATTATTCCTACACGGCTTTTGGGAAAAGTGTAACCGGCAGAGAAGTTGCTTACGAAGTAGGCATCGATCGATTTGTTGTCGTCCGACGTGTTGTCGAGGTACTGTTTCCCCACATATTTGCCGTTCAGGTTCATGTAGAAGGAGGAGACCGGTTGCCAGGTGATGCCTGCCATTCCGATCAATTCCGGAGAGAAGGAGATATTGGTTGTCCCCAACTCATTTGCGATCTGTTTTTGTATTTCCGGATGGTGGTCGTCGGGGATCGGGTTGTAGTCGTCCGGATTGTCGTACAGGTCGAACCAGGCTACGTAGTGCCGGATCTTGTTTCGGCTGAGGGTGGCATTGGCATCAAGGCGCAGCTGCTTGCCCCACAGTGGGAGAGAAGCCTCCAGCTCGATGCCGGCGCGGTAGCTTTCCCGCACGTTTTCCATCAGCTTGTAGCCCACGTCACTTAGTTTTCCGGTCTGCACCATCTGGTTGTGGTAATCCATATAATAGAGATTGGCGCCCAGTCGGGTCTCCTTGTGGCTGTAGCGATATCCCAGTTCGTAGTCGGTCATCCTTTCCGGTTTGATGGTGCTCTTCGCACCCTTTTTGATGCCGTCCTTCAGGTCGGCGCGCAGTGGCTCTCGCTGTCCCACGGCTGCCGAAGCGTACAGGCGGTGATTGTTGTTCAGTTCATAGAACAGGCCCGCCTTAGGGTTGAA
>JAQVWR010000105.1 GCA_028709605.1 Proteiniphilum sp. | reverse complement strand
AAAGAAACAACCCAAAAGGGAAATGGAATAAAGCATATCCGGGAACGAGAAACCTGAAATCGTTCGCCCTGCCGATGATCCTTTGCAATCTGGCATTAGAGATTGAGCACCTGCTCGACAAAGAGTTCCTGGAACAAACCATCGAAGAGTGCATTCACGAGGTGATGGAAGTCTTTTTACGCCCCGAGCTGGGCGGGCTGATCGTAGAAAACGTAAACGAAGACGGATCGCTCTCAGACACCTTCGACGGCCGACTCATGAATCCGGGACACACCATCGAGGCTATGTGGTTTATCATGGACCTGGGCAAACGAATGAACCGGCCGGAACTGATTGAAAAAGCCGTGGCGACCACGCTCAAAACACTCGAATACGGCTGGGACAAAACACACGGCGGCATCTTCTATTTTATGGACCGGAAAGGATTCCCTCCCCAGCAACTCGAGTGGGATCAAAAACTGTGGTGGGTACATATCGAGACACTGATCTCTCTGCTGAAAGGGGTTCAACTGACCGGATCAAAAGAATGCCTTACCTGGTTCGAAAAATTGCACGATTACACATGGAGCCATTTCAAGGATCCCGAATACCCGGAATGGTGGGGTTATCTGGACCGACAGGGAGAGGTGCTGCTGGACCTGAAGGGCGGAAAATGGAAAGGATGCTTTCATGTGCCCAGAGGGCTCTATCAGTGCTGGCAAATCATGGAACATATTCCTGCAGGAAAAATTGCCAGCGAGACAACAGTTGTCTCAGAAAGCTCAAAATGACCGCCCATAAATAAAGCTTTAAGCAATGAGAAACATTAAGGGAATCACCGCGCCGGCCATGGCGCTGATTTTGGCTCTGTCAACCTTGGCAGTCTGTTCAAGCGGAAACAGTACCAACCACGAAGATGAAGAATTGATTTTTAAAGAGAAGGATCCGGTATTTCCGCAAAAGCATTATCATGAAGTACCGAAGCACCTTGCCCTGATATACGACGGCGGTGCACACCGCAGCATCCGATGGAACGCAGAGCATTTTGCACCGTATGTATCCACCCGGATCAACGGAGCGGAAAACTGGCTATTCGACGGATTTTTATTCTTGGAAATCAAGGACGGGAAAGGCCGGGGTTTTGCGTCCGGTTATGAAAAGCTGCCTGCAAGAAAAACCGAATGGGAAAATCTCCTGAACAATTATTTCAAAGAGGGAAATGCGATTCATGCTCTGAATGAACAGATCGGGAACATTCGAAAAGAAAGCGGAAATCACAAGAAATTCACAAAAAGAAAAATTGTTTTGAGCCTCCCGGAACCGATCCCGGGACAAGTTGACTGGGGGATGTTAGAGGAACGTCCTCTCCGTTTTTCCAATCAAAAGGACCGGTTAGAAGCATGTAAGTGGTATATCAATTATGCCGAAAAGCTGTTTCAGAAGGCAAATTTTGAGAATGTGGAGCTCGTCGGATTTTACTGGCTGGCAGAAGAAGCGACCAACAGCCGAGACCTTGCGAAGGATGTGGCCAACTACGTTTACAGCAAGCAATATGATTTTTACTGGATTCCTTACTTCACCGCCGACGGATATTCCGAATGGAAAAAACTGGGATTCAATGTAGTATATTACCAACCCAACTATTTTTTCAATGAGAGTGTGCCTTACGAAAGATTACAGGAAACTTGTGACAGGGCTCAGAAATTTCAGATGAATCTGGAGATTGAATTCGATGAAAGAGCACTGAAAAATAATAAAGATTGGGGCTATCGCCTAAAGGATTATTTGGATGTCTTTGAGCAGAACGGCGTGTTCGACTCATTAAACGTTGCTTATTATCAGGGAGGCGACGCATTTTATCGGTTATCGCAATCCAAAGAGCAGGCGGATATTGACCTGCATCAAAGGCTGGTTAAAATCATCACAAGATAATCAATCGGGCGCTTTTGCAAAATCATTTTCAGTTCAGTCAGAAACAGGATGAAAGAACATGGACATTATTTGCCCACATGCGAATGATTCAGGTGAATTACAAATAATTCTCTTGAATAATGGCGATCAGTGAGAGCAGAGAAAAGGCTTGCTTTTGATATGCCGGACACAGCAATAGACTGACTTTAATAATAATTAATAATTTTAACTAAATGAGAGACCAACCATTGTTAATTTAAAAACAAAATGAATCTTATGAAAAGAATGAAAAAAACACTTCTTCAGCAGAAATGTAAAAAAACGCTATCCTTTTTGAGTTTTTTCATATTTCTGATCTGCAGTACGAATACGTACGCACAAAACATCGTCAGAGGAACCGTGAAAGATTCGAAAGGCGAAAGTCTGATTGGCGTGAACGTAATGGTGAAAGGTACCCGTCAAGGCACGGTTACTGACGGGAATGGAGATTTTCAACTTACGGTTAATGACGCAAAGGCCATCGTTGAATTTTCTTATGTGGGATTCAAGACCCAGGAAGTTCCACTAAACGGCAGGAGCTTTTTGAATATTCAATTACGGGAAGATACAGAACTTTTGGAAGAGGTAGTCGTAGTGGGCTACGGCACACAAAAGAAAATGCATGTAACCGGTTCTGTTGCGCAAGTCGATGCCAAAGATATTATCAGTGCCCCTTCCGGAAACCTGACAAATGCATTGGTCGGAAAACTTCCGGGATTGGTAGCCACACAGAAGTCGGGACAACCCGGCTCCGACGGTTCCAGTTTACTTATCCGAGGTGTCTCGACCTTAGGAGATGCGGCACCGATGATCATTGTAGACGACGTGCAACGTTCCTTTACCAATTTGGATCCGAACGAAATTGAAAGTATCACGATCTTAAAAGACGCTTCTTCCGCTGCGGTATATGGAATGCAGGGAGCAGGCGGAGTGATTTTGGTCAAAACGAAAAGAGGAAGTTTGCAAAAACCGCAAATCACTTATACCGGAAAAATTTCGTATAACCAAAACACCAACTATCCCAAATTCTTAAACGGTCCCGACTTTATTAAATACTACAATAAAGCATTAGAGATGGATGGGAAAGAGCCGCTCTTTACCGAGGCGGTCTATGATAAAGTGTTGCATGGTGATCCCGAGGGGAAATATGCCAATACCGACTGGTTTGATGCATTAATGAAAGACGGCGCCTCTGCAACACACCATAATATTTCCGTGAACGGAGGAAACGAAACAGCCAAATACTTCATCTCTCTGGGATATTTCGATCAGGGAGGCATTGTAGATAAGTTCGCATTTAAGCGTTATAACCTGCGTTCAAATATTGATGTGAATCTAAGCAATGGGTTTCAACTGGGAATTGACTTAGGGGCCCGCCAGGAAAATCGCAAAGCAGGGTATTATTCGGTAACGAATCAGGCATGGAATAACCCCATCAACCTGGCTCAGCGCATGATGCCCATCACGCCCACAAAATATGGGGGATTACCTGTTGCGGCCAATATTGATGAATCGGCAAAATTCAATCCCATGGCTTTCAACAACCAGACAGGATACAGTAACTCCATCATGAATGTACTGATATCATCGCTCACCCTATCGTGGGATGTGCCATTCGTCAAGGGACTGAATGTAAAACTGAAAACCTCTTACGACAAAGATTACACCACTGCGAAATCGTGGAGAGAACAATTTCTGATGAACAGCTACAATGCCAAAACGGAAGAATATGAAATCGTAGAGTCCAATCATGGCGACCCCAAAGAGCCTGTTCTGAGAAACGCTTCTGCACAAGGGCAACGGCTTACGGTACAGCCCTCCGTCAGCTACAATCAGACGTTCGATAAACACACTATCTCGGCATTACTCTTATACGAGCAATCGTCTTACAAATCTGAAAATTTAGGGGCAACCGTACAGGGGTTTGACCTGACAACCCTACATGAGATCAATTTCGGAAAAGATATTTTAAACGGTAAAAAGGGAGATGCTATCAGCGGAGGAAGCTATAAATTTAACCGTGCCGGCTACGTGGGGCGTGTAAATTATAGTTATGCCGATAAATATCTGGCGGAATTAGTTGCCCGTTACGATGGGTCGGTACGTTTCCCATCCGAAAACAGATGGGGTTTCTTTCCAGCCGCTTCATTCGGGTGGAGACTATCGGAAGAACCATTTTTCGCAGCTTTTAAGAATAAAATAGAGAACTTCAAATTGAGGGTTTCAACCGGGCTGTTAGGCAACGACCGCATTGGCGACTTCCAATACCTGAACTTAATGAACCCCAATCCACCTACCTTATATATTGGGGACAAAGAGTATATCTCCATCTACACAGCCGGGAATGTAAACAGAGATATTACCTGGGAAAAAACAGCCACCTATAACGTTGGCTTCGACTTTATGCTGAGTCGGGGTATCTTCGGGATGGAACTTGACTGCTTTTACAAATTAACCAATGATATTTTGATTCCGAGTTCGGGCACCTATCCATGGTCGTTGGGAGGAAACCATCCCAGTACGATCAACGGCGGAAAAGTGAGCAACAAAGGTTTTGAGGTGGTATTGACCCATCAAAACAAAGTGGGCGATGTTCATTACAATGTAAGAGGAAATCTGAGTTGGTCACGAAATAAAGTGTTGAGGATGAATGAAAGTCCCAATGTCCCCGATTATCAGAAACGTACCGGGCGCAAAATGGGAGAAAAGATGGGCTTCATTACAGACGGATTGTATCAATCCGATGAAGCAATCACCAATAGCGCTACTTTGGGTCATTTAAGCAAAGATCAAATCCGTCCCGGAGATATTCGCTATAGAGATTTAAATAAGGATGGCAAAATAGACAAAGCACAAGATTACACAT
>JAQVWR010000104.1 GCA_028709605.1 Proteiniphilum sp. | reverse complement strand
GAGTTGTATATCAGTATATTCTCGATATCCTCAATCGACTGGCGGTATTGTTCCTCATAGCGCACACGGATGTTGTACTCCTCACCCTCCTCGCGGTACTGCGACAGGGTGAGACCGTTGATCCTGTTCCGGATGGCATTGGCGGCGGTGCTCATGTTCAATCCGTTCAGGGACAGCTTCTCCCGGTCGAAACGGATCTGATATTCCATGCGGTAATCCTTCCTGGTAAGTCGGATATCCCTGAGGCCCTTCACCTTTCCCATTTTCTCTTTCAGTTCATGGGCTACCCTGTCGGTCACGGAAAGGTCGTATCCGAAGATATTCAATGCCACATTGCTGCCGCCGGTCATTCCCATATCCCCACCGCCGGGCATCACCTGAAAACGGCTTACCTCGGGCATGGCTGCCAGGTCCTGACGTATCTCGTCGGAGACATCATAGATGCTCTTTCGGCGGTTCTTCGCCTCGGTCAACCGGATCATGTAGGTCATGATGTTGGAAGCGTTATCCTGCATGGCCGCCCAGGCATTGTCTTCACTGGCGGCACCCACACTGAAGGAGATGATCTCAATCTCCGGATACTTCTTCTCCATCATCTGAGCGATGCGGTGTCCCGTCTCGCGGGCCACCTCCATGCGCGTGCCGGTGGGCATCTCCACCGTAAGGCCGATGTCATTGTTGTCCGAAGCGGGCATGAACTCCGTCTTCAGCGTCACGGCACTGATGACCACGCTCACCACGAAGATCACCAGCACGGCAAGAATGGTGAATTTTCGCCGGCGCGCTACCCTGTTCACCAGCCTGGAGTAGCCATGATCTAGCCCGTTGAGCAGGGGAAACACCCTTTTGTTGTACCAACGGTCGAAACCGTTCACCCTGATCTCTGCGTTTCCCCGCATCATCTTGGCACTCATCATGGGGGTGAGTGTAAGGGCAATCACCAGCGAGAGGGCGATGATGATGGTCACCATCCATCCCAACTGCTTGAACATCACACCGGCAAAACCGCCTACCATGGTCATCGGCAGAAATACGGCGATGATGGTCAGCGTGGAGGCGATCACCGAGAGGGAAACCTCCTCCGTGCCATAGACAGCAGCCTGTCGCGGACGACTGCCCCGCTCAATGTGGCTGGTAATGTTTTCCAGCACCACGATGGCATCGTCCACCACCATCCCGATACAGATAGAGAGTGCCGAGAGCGAGATGATGTTGATGGTGTTGCCCGTCAGGTAGAGATAGATGAAGGAGCCGATCAGCGAGATCGGGATGGTCACCATCACGATGATGGTGGCACGCCACCGTCCCAGGAAGAAGAGCACGATCACACCCACGATGAGAAGGGCCAGCAAAATGGTCTCCAGCAAGCTGTTGATGGAGACCTTCACATACTCGGAGGAGTCCATCACCGTCACCAGCTTGATGTCGGGCGGGAGGGTCTTCTCCAGCTCCGGCAGCTGCGCCTTCACCGCGTTGGCGATCGATACGGTGTTGGCTCCCGACTGTTTCTGCACCACGATGGAAGCACTGCGTACACCATTGGTGTAGTTCTCCTGCACGCGCGACTCGAGGGTGTCGCTCACGGTTGCCACATCGCGCAGGTAGATGGGTTTACCCTGGCTGCTGCCCACGATGATATCATTCAACTCACGGCTGTTTTTGAACTGCCCCTCCAGGCGCAGCATATATGTCTGCGAACCGATGTCGAAGTTACCGGCCGGCACGTTCACGTTCTCGGTGGCGATCACCTGCGCAATCTGTTCAAGTGAGAGGTTGTAAGCCTCCAGCTTTTGCGGTGCTACATTCACCTGCACTTCCCGTTCAGGTGCCCCCGATACGGAGACGGTACCGATTCCCGGGATGCGGTTCAACGGGTTGGCCACCTGCTCGTCGAGAATCTTGTAGAGTGCACCGGCACTCTCCTCGGCAGTGGCGGAAAGCACCACTACAGGGATCATGTCGGAACTGAACTTGAGGATCATCGGATCCTCGGTCCCATCAGGCAGGAAGCCGGCGATCATATCCACCTTGTCCCGCACATCGTTCATCACCTCGTCCATGTCGGTGCCAAACTCAAACTCCAGCATGATCATCGACATGCCATCCTTCGACTGGGAGGTGATCTCCTTCAGCTTCTCGGTAGAGTTGAGTACATCCTCCAGCGGGCGGGTGACGTTTGCTTCCACGTCCTCGGCACCCGCACCCGAATAGGAGGTCATCACAGAGACGATGTTCAGGTCGATATTGGGGTAGAGGTCTATCGGCAGCTGCCGGTAGAACATGATCCCGATCAACACGACACCGATAAAGATCAATGCTGTTCCCACGGGGTTTTTCACCGCGGTTTCATATGGTTTCATCTGTTCGTTTGTTTTTGACTGTTCATACCTTTACCGGACCACTTCCACTTCGGCTCCGTCAATCAGGCCGCTGTTGCCCTGCACGATCACCCGGTCGCCCTCATTCAGGCCTGAGACGATCTCATATTGGTCGTTGATCCTGACACCCAGCTCCACCAGCGTATAGACCGCCTTCCCCTCTTTTTCCACAAAGACGTAACGGTCGTTCGATCCCACCTGCTTCAACACGGCCATATCGGAAAGCAGGGGCCGATCATAGGTGCCGAAGTTCATCTTTACCCGGGCAAACATACCGGGGCGGAGACGCTGCTGGCTGTTGGGGACAGTCACCTCCACGGTGAAGGTGTGTGCCACCGGATCGAGGGTGGGATAGATAAGAGACACCTTTCCCTGAAAGGTATCTCCCGGCAGGGCGTCGGCCGCCACCTCCACCGGCATTGCTTGCACCACCTGACGGTAGTAGGACTCCGATACGTTCACCACCACCTTCACCGGGTTGATGCTTTCAATGGTGAGGATGGGCAGTTGCAGCGCCACATCGCCCGGATCATAGTTGCGGGCAGTCACCACACCGCTGATGGGGCTCACCAGCGTGGTGTTCTCACCCAAGTTGTTCAGTGCCGTCTCGGCCACCTCAAGCTGGGTGCGGGCCTGATCGAGCTGCTGTCTGGAGATGCCCCCCACAGCAAACAGTTCCTGGTAACGCTCAAAATCTCTCCTCAGGGTAACCACCTGCGTCTCCTGTTGGGCAAAGCCGGCAGCATCCATAGCTGCCACAACCTGCCCGCGACGAACAACAGAACCCACATCCACGTAGATCTTGCGGATACGTCCACCCATTGCAGGAGCTATATTGTTCACCTGATCGGCCTCAACCAAAGCGGTGAAAGTAGAGATCTGATCTACCGAAACCATCTGTACGGTCTCCACCCTCACTTTTTTCTTTTGGGGTGCTTTACTCGCGGTTCCTTCCGACGCTCCTTTTCCCGAGCAGGATGCAAGCAGTGCTGCTGTCAGAAAAGGAGTAAACTTCAACAAGTTGTACTTTTTCATCTGAAAATATATTATGATTGATTTATTCTTCTCTCTCCACAGGCCGGATATCATAGCCCAGCACTTTCTCCAGGTCGGCCTTCGCCGACAGATAGTCATAAATTGCATTGCGGTACTGCAGCTCGGCGTTGATCACCGCCAGTGCTGCCGCATTCACATCTACGATGGTGCCCAATCCGGTCTCATACCGCTTCAGAGTGATCTCATGCCCTTTTCGGGCCTGTGCCACCGACGACTCGGTAGCCACCACCTGTTCAATGTTCTTGTGGATCAGGTCGTAATTGTTGCGGATAGCGAGCTTGAGCCCCCGTTCCACCTCCTTGCGCTGCTCTTTCATTTGAAAGAGCTGTATCTCTGCCTGCTTCACACCGTGATAACGCTGTCCCCCGTTGAAGAGAGGGATCTGTAAGGTAAAGCCGAGCATGGAGTATGGATCCCAGCGGTAATCACGAAACCGGAAGTCGTTGTTCTGGCTCATATAGTTCCAGTTGAAGTTGGTCACCAGCGAAGGAGCGAACTGCAGCTTCTGCATCTGATAGGCATTCTCTGCCTGCTCCGCCTGCAGATCGAACTGACGGATGTCGCTGTTGTTGATCAGCGAAGTGTCGGCAGGGATGATTGCATCGAACATCGACGCACGGTAGTCCTCCAGCGACCCCTTCACCTTGAGCGGTATCTCACCCTCCATGCCCATCAGCATCTTGAGTTGCAGCTCGGCGATCTTCATCATATTCTCCGCCTGCAGGATACTGGGGATCAATCCCTTGAGCCGCACATCGGCAGTGATCACGTCGTACTCCGCCACAATGCCTTGTTTATAGCGGTTTTGAATATTCTCGAGGTTGACGGAGTCGGTCTCATAGGTCTTGCGGAACACCGCATAGCTGTCCTGTGCCAGCAAAAGACTGTAGAACGCCTTTTTCACCTGATTCACCAGGTCGATACGCGAGGCACGCGACTGCTCGATGGCCAGACGGATGTCCACTTCACTCATCTGGATGTTCTTCCAGAGGGAGGGCATCACCAGCGGCATGCTTACATTCATCCCGGCAGACCATACATTGAAACGACCCATCTGGATCCCTTCACCGGCTTTCTCCGGATCAGGCATCATCACCTTGTTCAGCACCTGCAGCACCTGCAGCTCCTCAGGCGTATACTTGGAGGGATCAATATCCCCGCCGCCCAGGCCAAAGCCTTCATCAAAATAGACCGTTTGACGCTTGATGGCACGTTGGTACTGCCCGATCAGGTCGAACTGGGGCAATAGCGCACCGTAAGCCGATTTCTTTGCATATTCCTTCTTTGTGATCTCCATGTCGGCGACCTTCACTTTGGGGTTCTCACTCAGTGCGATCTCCAATGCCGTGTTCAGGTCAATATACA
>JAQVWR010000034.1 GCA_028709605.1 Proteiniphilum sp. | reverse complement strand
GAAGCTGAAACCAAAGCTGAAACGGAAGCTGAAACGGAAGCTGAAACGGAAGCAGTAAGCGAAGGAGCTGATGCCGAAGTGAAGGAAAAGGTAAAGAAGGAAGAAAAACAGAAAGCTGCCAAAGCGAAAAAAGAAGAGAAGGCTGACGATGCAAAAGCACCCGAAGCAGACCAGGCAGCAGCATCTGAAGAGGGGAAGGAATAATTCACCCGAAACGGAGACCCTGTGTCTTTCCATATATGTGTAAAGGGGCCGGCTTTTTCAAGCCGGCCCCTTTTCTGTATACCCCCACATATTTTTTTATTTTTGCTATCTTTGGGAAAAAATACCGAACAGTGTTCGCAAACAACAAACCCTATCGTGACTTCGCCGACTACCTGGCGGCACGTTTTCCCTATAAGGTGCAGAAGATATCGGTCAACGCCGGCTTCACTTGTCCCAACCGTGACGGCAATAAAGGTCGCGGGGGCTGTACCTATTGTAATAACCAAAGCTTCAGCCCGGGTTATGGTAAGCCCACCAAAAGCATAACAGAACAGATGGCCGACGGTGCACAGTTCTTCTCCCGCAAGTATCCGGATATGAAGTATTTGGCGTACTTCCAGTCCTATACCAACACCTACGACACACTGCCCTCCCTCATCAAAAAATATGAAGAGGCGCTGGCCTATCCCGGCGTGGCGGGTTTGATAGTGGGCACACGCCCCGACTGCATGCCCGGCGCACTGCTCGACTATTTCGAAACCCTCAGCCGGAAAACCTTTGTATTGATTGAATATGGTGTGGAGTCCACCCTCAACAGGAGCCTGGAGCGGGTAAACCGTCAGCACAGCTATGAGGAGTCGGCAGCAATGATCCGCACAACGGCGGAGCGGGGAATCCCGGTGGGGGCGCACATGATCCTGGGCCTCCCCGGTGAGAGCGAGGAGGAGATCCTTTGCCATGCCGACCGACTGTCCGAGCTGCCGCTGACCACGCTTAAGCTCCACCAGCTGCAGATCATCCGCTACACTGCCATGGCACGTGAATACAAGCTTCTGCCCAAATCGTTCCGCCTTTTCGCACCGGAGGAATACATCGATCTCTGTGTCAGCTTTGCCGAGCGACTGCACCCCGACATCCATATCGAGCGGTTCACCTCACAGTCTCCTAAGCGACTGTTGATTGCCCCCGACTGGGGAATGAAAAACCATGAGATGACAGCCAGGATCATCAAACGGTTCAGGGAAAAGGGAACCTGGCAGGGTCGTTTGTTTGGCCGCAAAGACGATCACCACCCAACTGTTTCCTGACCACCGACAAGCGATCATTGCCCCGGCCGCCCCGCCCTCATGAAAGAGTAACAAAAATGCAAAAATCACTACAAATAGTGATTGCAGAATGCCAAAGAATTCTCTTTCTTTGTCACCGGATGAAACAAACCAAACCCGTAAAACGGCCCCTGCTCACCCAAATGTGCCACACATGAATACAACAAACCTGAAACATCTGTTTTGGTGTACAATCCTGTTTTGTTTCGTTTCGTCTCCGATGAAGGCGAACGAGACGGACTCATTGTGCCAATACCTCCTCGACAGCATCGTCGTTTCCGGCATCAAGCTTCCCCACGCTGCCTGGAAGATACCGTCCGCCTCGACCACCCTCGATGGTGCCACCCTGCAACGACGACAGCTCCTCGACATGAAGGATTTCTCCGCCTCGATCCCCAACTTTATCATGATCGACCGCGATACACGGCTCACCTCCTCGGTGTTCATACGAGGCGTCGGATCACTGATCAACGCGCCGGGTGTGGCAATGTATGTGGACGGCATTCCCCATTTTGAGAAATCATCGTTCGACATCAACTTGGCGGATATCGAGAAAATCGAGTTCCTGCGCGGCCCCCAGGGAACACTTTACGGGCGCAACGCGATGGGGGGCGTCATTCTGGTACACACCGCCTCCCCATTCCGTCACCAGGGCACCCGGATGCGGTTCACCTATGGCAGCCACAACGAGACCCGTATCACGCTGTCACACCGCCACAAACAGGGGGAGCGGTTTGCCTGCGGAATCACGGCCGATTACCATCACTCCGACGGCTTTATCCGCAACCGGTACAACCACGAAAAAGCGGATCTACTCAACGCCGCCTCGCTGAACAGTCGCATAGAGTGGCGTCCCCGCACCAACCTGAGCGTTCGTTTGCAAAACGGACTGGAATATGTGAAACAGGGAGCTTTCGCCTACGGAACAGTGAACAGCGACAAAAACGAGGTGGATTCCGTCTCCATCAATCACCCCAGCTACTACGAACGGAAGATCTACGACTCCGGACTACAGGCCGACTATCACACACCCTCCTTCTGGCTGCGTGCGCAGACCTCCCTGCAGCTGCTGGATGACACCTACAACGTCGATCAGGATGCTTCTCCCCGTGATCTCTACTATGCCGTACAATCGGAAAAACAGCGGCTGCTCTCCGAAGAGATCAACCTCAAAGATGCAACAGATAACTGTTACGGCTGGAATTTCGGACTGTTTGCCTTTCACCATGCCATCCGAAGGAGCACCGATGTCTTTCTCAACATGGCCCGTCCGCCTTATCAGCTGGAAAAGCGATATGACGATGACAACCGCGGCATCGCCCTCTATCACCAGTCGGAGCTGCACGTAACACCCCGGCTGACACTCGAGGGCGGGATACGGTATGATTTCGAAAAAGCCAACTCGATCCACCATGAGAACAAGCTTACAGGCGATAGTGTGGTGTTACGCAATCAATATGACTCCCCTCTCACCTTTTCGCAGTGGACCCCCAAGCTAACCCTTCAGTACCGCTTCAGCGGCAATCATCAGCTCTACGCCACCTGGGCCAAAGGATACAAGACAGGAGGCTTCAATACGGTCTTCGAAACGGAGCGCGAACGAACCTTCGGGCCGGAAAGAAGCTGGAACTATGAGATCGGAGGAAAAGCAGCTTTATTTGAAAGAAGGATGCTGGTAGAAGCAGCCCTTTTCTACATTGATCTCCGCAACCAGCAGGTGAAACAACTGCTCACCCTGCAGGGGGTAAAGATTTACAACGCCGGCCGCTCGGTAAGCAAAGGGGCAGAGCTCACCCTGAAAGTGCTGCCTTCACCGGCCTCCCTGCTGCACCTCACCTACGGGTATACCCATGCCACCTTCCGGAACTATCAGTATAGCGACAAAACCGACTACAGCGGCCACTACCTCCCGTTCGTACCCCGTCATACCCTCTCCGCCGGGGTTGAGCAACGCATCCCGTGGCACTCGGCGCTCACCGACCGACTGCTCCTGCGGGCAAACTACACCGGTATGGGCGCAATCTACTGGCACGAAGACAACCGGATGAAACAACCCTTTTACGGGTTACTGCACGCGAGTACGGGCATTGAAAAGGGAAAGCTGCGCGTAACGCTCTGGGGCAAAAACATCCTGAACAAGAGATACCTGGGATACTATTTCGAATCGGGCGGGCGCAGCCTCGGAAAACCGGGCAAACCCTTTACAGCAGGCTTCAGCCTTGACTATTCTTTGTAAATGAGATGAAACAAAGAGCCAGTACCAACCTCTTCACCTTCTTCACCCTCTACATCGCACAATCCATCCCGATGAGCTTCTTTGCGACCGCACTGCCGGTGCTGATGCGACAGGGAGATTACTCGCTCTTTGTCATCGCCCTGCTCAAGCTGATCAAGTTACCCTGGATCCTCAAGTGCCTCTGGTCGCCGCTGGTCGACTGCAGAACAGAAACAGTGGCCGATTATAAACGGTGGATCATCGGGGCGGAGATCGTCTATGCCCTCCTCATCTTTGTGGTGGCCATGCTCCGCATCGATACCCACTTCACGCTGATCATCTTCCTGATCCTGCTGGCCTTCATCTCGTCGGCTACCCAGGACATCGCCACCGATGCGATGGCTGCCCGCTCGTTTGAACGAAGAAACAGCAGCTTGCTCAACAGCATCCAGTCCATGGGCTCTTTCACCGGCAGCATGGTGGGCGGAGGGTTCCTGCTGTTGCTCTTTCACCGCATTGGCTGGTCGCATCTGCTCCCGTGGGTAGCTATCTTCGTGCTGGCGGCGTTGCTTCCTCTGGCACTTAACAGAAAAATCACCTTACACGAACGAACAAACAGGCAGAAGGCAACACCCCGCGACATGCTGCTCTTCTTCAGCCGGAAGCAGATCTGGCGGCAGATTCTCTTCCTCACCCTCTTCTACGCAGGACTGATCGGCATCCTCTCCTCCCTGAGCCCTTACCTGGTGGACCGAGGATACCGGATGAAGGAGATCGGCGCCATGGTCGGCATCTTCGGTGTCTCCACCGGCATTTTATGTGCATTTGTCACCGGACTCTTTATCCGCAAAAAAGGGAAGCTGCGCTCCCGCCGAATCATTTCGGCCTGCATCCTCCTGCCTCCGGCCTATTTCCTCTGGCTCTCACAGAGCACGCTGGAGAGTCATGCCCTGATACTGATCGGGATAGCACTCATCTGGGGCACCTATGGCATGGCCTCTACCATGATCAACACCGCAGCCATGGACATTGTGCGCGACGGTCGCGAAGGAACCGACTTCACGTTGCAGATCGTGCTCACCCACCTCAGCGCGATGATCATCTCACTGGTAAGCGCTCGTGTGGGAGACCTGACAGGCTATTCGGGATTGTTTGCCATGGAATTGGCCCTTGCAGCGGTTTCCTTTATTTTTGTACTGTTTACCCAACCGTTTCGTCCGGAAGAAAAAGAAGGAATATAAGATGAACAAACTGATTGACAAATACAATGTACCCGTACCACGATACACCAGCTATCCACCGGCCAATTTTTTTCGGGATGAGTATGATGAAAAGGATCTGATCCGGGCGATCGATGCCTCCAACCGACAGGAGCCCTCCCATCTCTCCTTTTATATCCATCTGCCTTACTGCAACCGTATGTGCTACTATTGCGGGTGCAATGCCTATCCCCGCACAAAGAGAAGCAGTGACCAGGAGTATGTGGATGCAGTGATGCGGGAGATCCAGCTGGTGTGCACGCACATTGACCCCAAGCGGAAGATAGCCCAGATCCATTATGGCGGGGGATCGCCTTCCACGTTTGCCCCTGACCTGATCCGGAGAATCAACGAGGCGCTTTTCAGCCGGTTCCAGACAATCGATGATCCCGAGATCGCTATCGAGTGTCATCCCGGCTACATGCGGGAATCAGCCTACGAGCAACTGGCCGATGCGGGTTTTAACCGGATGAGCATCGGCATTCAGGATTTCAACACGGACGTGCTGCAAGCATCGAACCGTCTCCCGTCACTTCTTCCCATGGAGCAGCTGTTTGCCCTGTTGCGGGAAAGGAAGATCCGCATCAACCTCGACTTTATTTACGGGCTGCCATTGCAGACGGAAAAAAGCTTCTCCCACACCGTTGCACAGGCGATCGCACTGGCACCCGACCGGCTGGTCACTTTTTCCTATGCCCACATGCCCCGTCTCTTCCCGCGGCAAAAGCTGCTGGAACGAAAAGGGCTGCCGACGGAAGAGCTCAAAAACCTCCTCTGCCATACGGCACAGCAGCAGCTGCTGCAAGGGGGTTATCGCCAGATCGGGCTGGATCACCATGTGAAGGAGGAGGATGAGCTCTTCCGGGCGCTGAGCAGCGGCACCCTGCACCGCAACTTCCAGGGCTACTGCGCCCGCCACACCACGGGACAGGTCTATGCCTTCGGCGTCACCGCCATCAGCCAGCTGACAGGAGCCTATGCCCAGAACACCAAAAGCATCGCGGAATATATCCAAACGATCCGCAGCGGCCATATCCCGGTGATGAGAGGATACCGCCTGAACGAAGAGGAGCAGATCACCCGCGAGGTGATCACCGGCCTGATGTGCAACGAGGAGATCCGCTGGCAGCAGATCGCCTCCCACCTTCGTCGATCGGTCGAAGAGGTCCGATCCGCAACCGCCTATTCGGAGGAAAAGATGAAGGCCTTTGAAGAGGATGGAATCATTCTTTGGGATGATGAAAAAATAGTGATGCGGGAAAAGGGGTCCCCCTTTATACGCAATGTGGCGGCATCGCTCGACAAGCTGCTGACCCATACAGATAAAACATTTTCAAAACCCATATAACGCAATCATGGAAAAAGATGTCGTCATCATCGGGGCCGGCCTGACGGGGCTATCGGCAGGCGTAGAACTGACAAAAAGAGGATGGTCTGTCGCTATCCTGGAAAAGAGTGACCGTGTAGGAGGACAGATCAGAAGTTACAAAGAACAGGAGTTCCTGTTCGAATCGGGTCCCAACACCGGATCGGGAGCCTCACAGGAGGTGACGGATCTCTACAAAACGCTGTCGGACCGGTGTGAGATCGAGTTTGCAGCCAAAGAGGCAGCGAGCAGATGGATCTGGAAAGGAGGGCAATTCCATCCGCTTCCGAACGGCTTGATCAGCGGCCTCACCACACCCCTTTTCACCCCGGGCGACAAGCTGCGGATCCTGGGAGAGCCCTTCCGCCGCAGGGGCAACGACCCGGATGAAACGGTGGCCGCGATGACCGTCCGCCGCCTGGGCAGATCGTTTCTCGATTATGCCGTCGATCCCTTCCTGTCGGGGATCTATGCAGGCGACCCTGACACACTGATCACCCGTTATGCCCTGCCGAAGCTCTACAACCTGGAGCAGCAGTACGGCAGCTTTATCGGCGGAAGCATCCAAAAAGCCCGGGAAGCCAAAAGACAATCACCGAGAGAAGCGAAGAAAGGGATCTTTTCTACAAAAGGGGGAATGGAGAATCTTCCCAAGGCAATGGCTGCCTATATTGGTGCTGACAATATCTTTTTGTCGGTTTGTGACAGCTCCGCACATCCCGACGCCGAGACAGGGTACTGGAAAATCCACGCACAGCAACACGGCACCCCGTTGGCATTCAGATCGAGACATGTGATCACCACGGTCGGTGCCTACCGGTTACACGAGTTGCTTCCTTTCATTGCAATCGCGGAGATGAACAAGATCACCGCCCTGCGTTACGCACCGGTCGTACAGGTTGCCGTAGGAGTTAAAGAAAGGGCTCCTCTTCAGTTCAGGGCTTTCGGGGGATTGATCTCCTCGAAGGAACAGGAAGATTTTCTGGGGGTGTTGTTTCCCTCCTCCTGCTTTACAGGTAGAAGCCCCGAAGAAGGCATGCTTTTCTCCTTCTTTATGGGAGGGATCAAAAAAGAAGCTCTTACCCATCTATCCGACAGAGAGATAGAAGAAAAAACCGTGCAGTCCTTCCATCGCTTGCTGAAATTTCCTAACGGGAAAGAGCCGGATCTGATCCGTATCTTCCGGCATCCATATGCCATTCCGCAATATGAGCTCTCGTCGGGAGAGCGTTTTGAGACCGTTTCAAAACTGGAAAACAACTATAAGGGTTTGCATATTGCCGGAAACCTGCGCGACGGCATCGGCATGGCCCACCGGATCATACAGGGCACGCACCTTGGCAGGGAGATAGGAGACCAATCCCGGTAAGGCGATGAACAGGCAAGAAAAGGGAACCTACATCCGGTAGTTCCAGCTCCGTTGGGTATATTTGCTCTCCTGCAGCACTTCAATCCCGGCAATCTCAGCATGACCCGGGAGTGTCCGGTCGTCTGTCCCGAAAAAAGAGAGCAGCTCGCGGTGAAAAAGATCAAAGAAGGTCTCACGCGCCGGCGCTTCCCCTCTCCTTGCGGAGAGGTAGCTGCGAATATTGGTCACGGGACTGGGCACAGAAGCGGTCGCCTTTTTGATCGGGCTTTTATTTTGTGCAGAAAGCGCATGCCGCAATATCTCCAGATCCGTATCATATAAGAGGGTCCCGTGATGCAGCTCCCTGCCTCTTGAGATATGCGATGCGGTACCCGATATCTTGCGACCCTCCAACCAGAGATCCTTCCGTCTTCCTATCTCCGCCGGTATTCCCAGGTGATGCAACACTTTCACGATCGGCTCCAGAAAAGCGGCACTGAGCGGTGTATCTCCCTTATCACGGATAAAAGCATAGTTGAAATTTCCCCGGTCGTGATAGACCGCTCCCCCACCCGACAAACGACGGATGACGGGGATGTGATGGTCGATACAGAAGTCCCTGTTCACCTCGTTCAACACCGCCTGGTTAGAACCGATGATCACACTGGGATTGTTGCGGTAGAGCAGCAACAAATTCTTTTCCCGGGTCAGGAAAAAATACTCTTCTGCCGCCAGATTAAAAGCAGAGACGAAGGAGGGTGAAACGATGATTTTCATGCATACAAAAATAGCATTATTCTTTGTACAGATTTGTCGAAAGAACTATCTTTATGGAACAAAATGATGCGAAAAGGGCAAAAAAAGTGTGATATCCTTTATTTAAATCGAATGAAACGAAAAAATTTAACCGCCGTAATCATTCTGCTCCTGTTGCTGATAGGGAATGCCAGGCTTCTCCATGCAGGCACTTCCTATTACTACTATAAACAACTGGGAATCAGAGAAGGGCTATCCCAGTCGAAGGTACAATGCGTGCTGAACGACCACAGAGGGTATCTTTGGATCGGTACCGAGTCGGGGTTGAATTGTTACGATCGGGATCATCTGAAGCAATATCTGCACCAATCGGGGAAAGAAAAAACCCTTCCGCACAATCACATCATTTTTTTGGCAGAAGATTCTTTGTATAATTTATGGATAGGAACCATGAGCGGCATCTGCCTGTATGACAGGGCAAATGATAATTTCAGGACCTTATTGCATCATGGCAAGCCTATCTATGTTGCTTCTTGTTTATGGGTAGAGGGGGGTATTTTGTTGGCCGGCTCGGGCACATTTTATAAATTTGAATATGAGACGCAGCAGCTTAAGGTATTGTATGAGGCCACCGATCCCTCTTTTTATACTCCTTTCTGGAAAATGATTCGTACGGATCACGAGCATATTTTACTGAATTCACGCTGGCATGGCATTTATTCTTTTAACCTGAAAACAGGGGAACTGAAAAAAATAGATTCTTTTGCCGAAAAAAATTATACCGGCATCTGTCTTGATTCCCATAAACGGCTCTGGGTAAGCGTTTATGGCAAAGGGCTCTATTGTTACGAAAACAATCAATTGCGGAAACATTTTACTGCGGCAAATTCTCCTTTGACCTACGATGTGATCCATGACCTGACAGAAAGAGAGAATGAGCTATGGGTAGCCACAGATGGCGGAGGCATTAATATCATCTCTCTGGATGATTTCTCATTTCGTTATATACAACAGGAACAGGATAATATCCGTTCCTTTCCTTCGAATACCATTTATCGGCTTTATGTAGATCCATCTGACAATATGTGGGCGGGCAGTATCCGGAATGGGTTAATCGGCATCAAGAGTGTCTATGCCTGTTCTTTTCAGAATGTGCCTTTCGGAAATCAGTACGGCTTGAGTAATCCGACGATTAACGGTTTTTTTCAGGATGACGACGGGATGATCTGGATTGGGACCGATGGCGGAGGGATCAATCGTTTTGATCCGATATCGGAGACATTCAGGCATTATCCTGCAACCCGGCACGAAAAAGTTGTTTCCATTGTAGATTATACACCCGATGAATTATTATTCTTTTCTTTTAATAAAGGTCTTTTTATTTTTCATAAACAAACCGGACAGATCCGCCCTTTTATGCTGGTGAATCCGGAAATCAATCATAAAACCTGCATCAGCGGTTTTTCGGTCTACCTCCAACGGATATCAAAAAACAAGATTCTTTTCAGTGCACAGCATATTTTTATCTATGATGCCAAAACCCGCAAGTTTGAGATGGTAGCCGGCATGGGAAAAGAGTACCAGCGAAATTCACCGCTCATCATCACGACGGTAGGGACGAAGACTTATCTGGCTGACTTGCACAATATCTGCGTGTATGATACTGCAGACAATCGTTTCGAGACCCTCTATCAGGGGGAACAGATGATCAATGATGTGTGCATGGATCGGCACGGCATTTTCTGGATCGCTTCTGAAGAGGGATTGGTCCGTTATGACCCCCATACGGGAAAAAGCGGCCTGATCCAAACAAACCTCTTTCAGGAAACAATTTCCGTACTGGCGGATCATCATGATCGAGTATGGATCGGGACACGGCGTAATTTATATGTCTATTCTTCCGTTACGCGTAATTTTATTCAATTAGACGAGATTGACGGAGTGATGCCCAACGAGTATCTCTTTCATGCCGCTCTGCTTGCTAAAAACGGGGATGTTTATGCAGGCGGCACCACAGGTATGACGGTGGTCAATTCAGCCGTGCATTTCAATGTGGATACGGTGTACACACTGGAACTGCTCGATGTTCTTTTGAACGGCCTGCCTGCACCGCTCACCCAAGAACAAAAGGCACCTGTTCCAACTGTCCGGATCCCCTGGAATTTTTCTTCTTTACAACTGAAAGTGTTGTTGAATGAAGATGACATCTTTCGCAAGAATACTTTCATATTCGGGATCAAAGGATTTGATAAGGAGTTAACCCGAAACAACTCCAATCAGCTTACGATACGTCATTTGCCGATAGGCGAATATACCATCACCGCTTCCTACTACACGCGTATTGGCGAATGGAGCCCGAAACAACAAATTCTTCATATCATCGTCGCCCCTCCCTGGTGGAAAACGGTATGGTTTCGGGCAGGAGCGATATTGTTGCTGCTCCTGTGTGCATATGGCATTGTGTTTTATTTTCACCGGAAGAATCAGGTGAAACAAAGAAAAGAGATCACACGCATCAAGAACCGTATGTATGAAGAAAAGATCAACTTTTTGACCAATATCAGTCATGAACTTCGCACGCCTCTTACCTTGATTTGCGCCCCGCTGAAACGTCTGATTGATCGAGAATCCTGCCATAAAGATACGGAGCATCAGTTAGGTTTGATTTACAGGCAGGCCTGTCAAATGAAGATAATCCTGGATATGGTACTGGATGTGAGAAAGCTGGAAGAGGGGCAGGATCAGTTGCATATTGTGCCGCATCCTTTGAATGAATGGGTTCGGTCTGTAGGAGATAAGTTTGCCAATGAGTACAAAGTAAAAGGCATCAAATTGGCCTATGATCCGGATGAACGAATCCATACAGTGCCTTTCGACAAGATAAAATGTGAATTTGTGCTTTCCAATTTCCTGATGAATGCGCTGAAGTTCAGTGAATCAGGCACTACAACAACCTTGATTACCCGCATGTCACCCAACAATGACCGGGTCAGGATATCGGTTAAAGATGAAGGGATCGGATTAGATTGGGCAGATACAGCGGGCATCTTCTCCAATTTTTACCAGGGGACACATGAGAAAGGCGGGAGCGGAATAGGGTTATCATATGCCAAGACACTCATTACGCTGCATAAAGGGAACATAGGCGCATTGAATGCACCGGAACGGGGCGCGGAATTTTATTATGAATTGCCTTTATCCACAGATGCGAACGCACAGGCTGAGTGGCCCTCCGAAGAAGCTGCTGCTGATATCGGGGTGAAAGAACCGGATCAGATTGACTACACGTTTTTAAAAAAATTCTTCGTGATCGTAGTAGAAGATACGGCTGAATTGCGCAATTATCTGAAAGAAACCTTGAGCGATTATTTTGCCCGTGTGTACGTAGCAAAAGACGGAAAAGAAGGACTGGAGCAAATTAAAAAGAAGGTACCGGACATTATTATCAGTGATGTGATGATGCCGCGCATGAATGGGTTCGATCTTTGCCGGGAAGTAAAGACGAACCTGGATATTAGCCATATTCCCTTTATCCTGTTAACAGCCTATCATGATTCCCACCATATGCGCATCGGCTATAAAACCGGCGCGGATGCATTCCTTCCGAAACCATTTGAGGTGGACAGCTTATTGGCATTGATCTACAATCAACTGAGACAAAGAGAACAGATCCGGCTAAGGTATCAAGAAGATCAATGTTTGTCACACAAAGAAATGTGCTTCAGCAACGCTGACGAAGCCTTTCTATTGAAACTGAATGCCTTCATAGCAAATCATATGAGTAATCCGAAGCTGGACGTCACTTTTCTCGCGCATCAGATGTGTATGAGCCGCTCCCTGTTGTTTAATAAAGTGAAAGCCATTACGGGAATGGGCATCATCAACTACGTGAACAAACAACGTATTGATAAATCAATCATGCTGCTCACAACAACCTCCATGAATATTACGGAAATATCGGAAGTAGTGGGTTTCTCTTCCTCCCGCTATTTCAGCAGGGTTTTCAAAGCGATCAAAGGAGAGAATCCCTCTGCATACCGGAAAATGTAATTTTCTCCTCCTTTCGGTTGTTGAATCGGAATATCACGGAGGCAACCATCCATGCCTTCGCATTACTGCAGCGTTTCTCCCACTACTTTGATGAGTTTCAGGTCATTATGAGCATCATGAGCATCTTGCAGCAATTGCCAGATCATCACTCCGCCATAGTTGTTCTCTTTGACATACCTGCATTTTTCAGTGATTGTGGGACGGCCGTTATAATAAGTGTTATCAATATGATCTTTGTCTGCAGCTTCTGTCCCGAGATATTGAAGGATCGCGCTGTATCGTATTCTTCGCCTGTTGTCTACTACATTTTTCAACCGCTCATCCCAGGAAAAGCCATAAAAAGGGAGCCCTCCGATGAGTTTACTTTTGGGTGCCCGGCTCTGTTCGTTCCAATATGTCAGGTCTTTTACAAAATCATCGTATGAGGCATGTTGAACCGGAGTATCAGTAAATGCATTCCGTCCATAACTCATCAGGTTAATATAATCGAAATATTGCGCCCACTCTGTACCATAATTACGCCAACGACAATTGACGGCACAAGTCATTAACATTCCTTCGTCTTTGGCACCATATAACTCCCTGACAAACGCCAATAATGCGGGAAAGTTCGTGCCCCAGTCATCATAATCTTCATAATCAATATCAAAACCATCCAGTTCGTTTTCTCTGGTAAATGCAATCACCCGGTCAGTCAATTTTTTCCTGGCTTGCGGATCATTCACGGCAGCGGCAAAGGATCCCTTCTCTTCTTTGGCTATTGAAATAAGCATCTTCACATTGTTTTTGCGGGCTGCCTGACGAACTTCTTTGATATGATTCCGTACACTCTCTACATCGAGCGAGCCGTCTGATCTCACTCTTGCAAAACAGGCATTGACATGTGTCAAATGATTCCATTCAAGGGATGGAAACACTTCCCCGAATTCCCCGTCGTTCAGAGGCAGGTATCCGATAACCGCCTTACGTGTATCGCCGGGAGGAGTATGATCGGTACCGGTTACCTTCACCCAATCGATCTCCATGACGGCAGGTAAATTGGAATCATCGACCGGGCCTGCCCAGGAATCGGGCTTCCCTCCTAATCCCATATTCAGGATCAGGTAAAATGAGGCCTCCCTGGTAAAGGGCCATTGTTGCATTGCTGCTTCATTGCCCAATTTTAAATTGGGATAAGAAAACGTTGCCTGCCCGTTGACAGAGAACGTTAATTGATCTTCTGTCCATGTAACGCCATAGGTATTCCACTCCTGATAATTACAGGTAAAGGCGGATGTATTGGCCGGATTTTTGATCCCTAAATGATACGTATAATGGGTATGTACGGTTTGATGAATATTGGGTTGCTGTTTGATATGCTCCATGATATCGATTTCCCCGCAGTTGGGCCAGCCATTGTAAATAAATCTCCGAGGCATCATCCATATAGCCGGGAAAGCACCGTCGGGATGTCTGATGATTCTGGCACGTACTTCTACTTTGCCAAAAGTGAAATCAAACTTGCCGTTGGTTGTAATCCCTCCCGCCTGATATGCACCATTCACTTTTTCAGCCACCAGCACCAGCTTACCGTCTTTCACATAAGCCTGATCATAGCTTTCCGACATTTCATCATTCCAGTCGGAGCCGGCTTTCTTGCAAAGGACCCATTTGTCGGGGTCGGGGGGGCCATTCCCGTCAAAATCGTCCCAAAAAAGTACCTTCTCAACCGGCTCGACAAACGTTGTGAATACGATGGTATACGTAGTTTGCACATGATCCTCCGTTGTCACCGTTACCGTTTGTTCCTTTTTCCATCTTCCGATGAATGTTGCGGGATCGGGCGAAATAGCAGCCCCGGCACTCATTAAAGTATAATCCACACCCGTAATGGCGTTGGGATCTGCAATATCACTGATTTCAACCCTGTGCAAAGATTGATCGATCTTCCCATGATAATGCGACTTGCCTACTGTCACCACAAAGGCAACGAGCGGGTACTTGTTTTCCGGATGGATCTCATTTGTTTTGTCGCTATCCGAACAGGTGATACACGAAAACCCAAGCAGGGCTATACACAGTACAATAAATAGTTTTTGCATACTCATTTTCTCACATCCATTAATCCCCCCATACCAGCGGAGCGATGTATTCCCACTTCTTCAGTACGACACTCCCCCCGGAAGCACGGAGCATAAAGAGCCCGCCGGCGCTGATTTGGTTGAAGGGTATCTTCCACGTATCACTCGATCCGTTTGCATCCGTGATTCCGTCGCTGGTTGCTTTCGCTATCACTACATCATTCAATAACCACTCTGTATAGATCCACGATTTGCCCGGATCTTTTGCATCCACAGCTTCTTTAATATTGAATGACAGGATATTCGGCTTGTCGGTGTCTACATCATGAATACAACTGCTTTTTTCATTGAAAACATCCCCACACCAGGGTGTTGTGCTCAAGCTGGTTTTCTTGTTTAAGAGGTGGAACCGCAATTCGGCATACGGGTTGCTTCCGCTCCAGATAAAGAACAGCCGTATTTGTGTATTGCCAAATGGCTCCAGATAGAAGTTATAGCGTCCCGGCATTAAGCCTCCCGGCCCATAATAATCGCCGCTCACTGTTTTGTTCACCTCTTTCACCACCGGTATCCGGGGATTCGCCTGCTTAAACTTTACGGTCTTCACCAGTGGGGTTGTTCCCTCATCCGCTTTGGTTGTCAGCACAATAACTCCGGTACGCACACTGGCACCCTTATGCTCAGAGACATTGATCACCAGATTATCAGAACCATTGAATGAAGTTTTTTCAAAGTCGTACCAATCATCGTCTGATTCATTCTCCTTTGATACGCTCCACTCCACGTTCGTTTCAACAGGAATAACGAGTTGTTGCGCCTGTTCATAAATGGCGAACCATTTCCCATTCTCGGGGGTAGCCGGCGTGAGCAATACGCCCTCCTGTGTGCATGGCACTTCCAAAGCAACTTTCCCGTGGCGGTCATATATCGTTACGATCCCGGTACGTTGCTCTCCCTTATTTTTCGTCGCTTTCACCGTGATCTTCCCGTTCAGTTCACCGGCGGTGCCCGAGAGAATGCTCAACCAGGGGTCTCCCTCCGTCACTGTGGCGCTCCATTTCTGGTTGCTGTACACCTCGAATGTCTCAGCATCCCCTTCCTGATCAATCATCTCCTCCCATTCCACATTCAAAAAGGCAGTACCTTTTTGTGTCAGGACAAACTGTTTGCCGATCCAATAATCACTTTTGATGCGGATGGTATCGGTACGGTCATCCAGGTCTCTGTTCTCTTTACAGGTGATGGTCACCGTATAGGTCTTTCCCGGCTCGCCCTTATCGGGAGAGATGGTGTACCAATCATCCCGGCCAAATACTTCCCAGGGATCCGTTGATTTCACCAGAAACGAAAACGGTGCGGGGTTACCGGCTTCCAACAGATAGGCGTCTTCCACTCTGTATCGGAGATCAACCCATTTCATGGGGCCCGCTTCATCTTTACAACTGTTCAGCAACGAAAGCGCTGACAGGAGAGTAAAGAACGAGAAACAGGAGAATGCTATTTTATGTCTGAACGATTTCATATACACTGTACACTTTTTAAAACGGTGGAATTTACTCGTAAGGTTCATGAGTAATACTCTCAATCACATAGTAATCGCCGCTGTTTGCGACAGGAATTTGAAGATTGATGATCTGTCCGGGGTTATTATCGGGATCTTCTGCATAACAATTCTTCTTATTGCTGAGCACACCCTTTTCCACTCCGTCGATCAACAATCTCAATCTTAGCTTACCGGCATTGCCCGGGTCATCTTCTACAAAAAATTCAATCTTTCGAATGGCGTTTACCTGTTCGGTTGTGAGGGAGAATTTTTTTTGCTCCCAGGCAAACCCGCTCCCTCCGCAGGTAAACTGGCATGCCGCATCAGACCTCAGCCAGAAATGGAAGTTGGTGTTCCCCTTATTGGGCCACATATTGAAAACCAGACGGGATGTTCCCGTCAAATGCATCTCTGCAAATTGAAACGTAAGATGCCCTTTCCGGAACGGATAGTGAGAGACAATATTATTATTCACAACAGCCATCACTTCCACGTTGCCGGTTTCAGCGTCCACCTGATAGTTGCTGCCGCTAAACCAGAATGATGGTTTTTGTGTGATTCCAAAAGAAACACTTTCCAATCCGGGAATCACCTCAACCGTTGACAACAATACCTCTCCTTTACGGGTAATCAAACGGTTATTCGGTTTCAGCGAAATCTTCAGTTCAGACTGACTCAGTGCTTCAGCCTTTATCCATTCAGCATATTTATTCGGGACTGTCACTTTCCATGCCTTGTTCGAACGCACTTTGACAATTTTTGCAGATTCCGACCAACCGAAGTCAATGGTACCGCTGGGAGAGGGCTCTTCTTGTTCAATTACCACTCCGTCTTGATGAACAGTGAACGTAAACGTTTCAAAATCGGTTTTCACGGTAATGGTACCGCTCCTTCTGCTGCCCGGGTTTTCAGGAATGGTAATGCTAACCGCCTCTTTCTCCCCATTGTCGTTCCCCTGGCCGCTGTTCTTGTCTGTCTGTTCAAGAAACTGTGTGGAAGGAATGATCTCCCAGGGTTTATTCGAGATGATGTTGAAAGAGATGGTTCCTCCTTCGGCAGGAACCATTCCGTCGTAGGGAATCACCACCAGGCTTTCTTTCGACGTTTGTTCGATGGTGATCACTTTTGCCTCGGCAATGCCTTCTGCTTTGATGGTCAGTCTGGCAGTACGCGATTGTCTCCCCGTATTTGATTCTATTGCCACCACGATCTCGGAAACCAGGGAACTGGCAGCACTCATCGCCGGATCCGGTTTACACCATTGTTGATCGCTGGTAATCGCCCATGGGGTATTCGAACTGATGTGAAACACTACATTGCTGGGCGAGGTGGCCAATACGCGATAGGTATCCTGCGCATCTATCTGCATATTGAGCGGCCCCTCCGGTTGTGAGTCAATCACGAACTCCTGGCAAGCCACGAAGAGAATAGAGCACAGCGTAAGGAATAAATAGATCAGTTTGCGGCTATGTAACTTTTTCATATATCTTTAAAATATTTAATGAGACAATTGAATTACCACCCTGCATTTTGGGGATTTAGATTTGTATTCTTGTGCAATTCGCTTTGCGGGATCGGATACAGGTGCATACAATCTTTCCACTTACGTGTCTCATAGAGATTTTTATGGAAAAGAAGCGTACCGTCCGATTGTTTTTCTATTTTCACACCGTATAGTTCTCTCTGAGTGGAATCTGCTATTTTCCATCTCCTGACATCCCAGAAACGATGATCTTCGAAAGCAAACTCAACGCGCCATTCATGATAGATCCGTGAAAGAAATTCATCTTTACTGCAGGAAGAGATCAACGGCATACCTGCATTTTTTCTCACTTCATTCAGCGCCCATAGAGCAGAATACGGAAAGGAATCGTCCGTATAATTGACCTCTCCGAAAGCATGGATCATGGACTCAGCATAGGTGAGCAACGTTTCCGCATATCGGTAAACCACCCAATGATGTTTGTTGCTCACCTGATGATCTGGCGTGAAGCTGGTTGTTTCCTGCATATATTTACGCAGGAAATAACCGGTGGGTGAACCGCCTTGCGTGACAGGATAATCGTCTTTCCCCCCTTTGAAGAGTTCAATGGGACTTTTTTTAAATTCCGCTCCGTTTGCCAAAATGGTGCGATAGAAGCGCGGATCACGATTGGCGTAAGGCTTTTGCGGATTGAATTGCGGATCCTCACAAACCCAGCCGATATCTTCCAGGGTCGCTTGATACCCTTTGTTCGTCTCAAATGCATCCACAAGATTCTGTGAGGGGAAATTACCGTAAGCAATCCAACGGGAAGCGCGGGCTCCTGACGTAAAACGAACAGGGAAATGATACAATTCAAAATGAGTCGTTTCCGAATTCATTCTCATCATGACTACTTCAGTGGACGAAATGTTATTGGCACTTTCCATCGGGCTGAGAGCATACGATCCTGTTTCGATCATGTCCAATGCAGCTTTGGCGGATTCTTTCCATCGTTCGGTATCCATAGAAGGATTGTGCAGTTCGCTGGCAGCATAAAGCAATGCTTTTGATTTTACGGCCATTGCAAATCCCTTCGTTACGCGTCCCACCTGCTTGTCCGGCTCGTTGAGATAATTGTCGGGCAGATTATTTGCCGCTTCGTCACATTCACGGACAATCAAACGAATCACATCGTAAAATGCAGTTTTTTCAATCCTGTTCGCCTCCTCTTTATCCAACGCTTTTAAGGGCATCGCAATATCTCCGTAGCGGCGTGCCAGTTCGAAAAAGTAATATGCACGCAATACTCTTGCTTCGTACTGAAAGTATTGCAGCTTTTTCATCCAGTTCTGATAGCTTGCATTGTACTGATAACGTGAAAAATCGACATGGGCTATTTCTTCCAAAAAGTTATTGGCCGCGCGGATCCCTTCGTACAAATACCAGGCAGAGTCGAATGTTTTGATGGCCGACCAGTTTCCGTTATTGACGTTTTGTATGTTTGCTTCTACGGCTCCAAACTCACCGTCATCGCTCGCGCAGTCGCGCATTGCAAGATCATCCGCTGAAAAAGTACCGGAAGTGCCAAAAAACGCATACCCCTGTGGTATAAATGAGTAGACATGCGTAAGCATACTTTCGGTTGTATTAAAGTATTTGTAGATATCTTCTTTCGTCTTTAGCTCGTTGGTTTCATCAAAATCCAGATAGCTGCAAGAAACAAGTGCCAGGATAGGCCATATGAACCAAAGTGTTTTTTTGCTCATAACGTTCATCATTTACTTCCTATTAGAAATTAAGTTTAATACCTGCCCAGTAGCTTCTGGTTGACGGATAGGCTATGTCCAGTTGCTCAGGGTCCGCAAAATGAATATTATCCAGAGAGAACAAATCGGTGCCTTGTACAAATACTTTCAGTTCAGCAAAACGGGTTTGAGATTTCGGGAAAGTATATGCGACCGACAGGTTGCGCAGTTTCAGGAACGAACCATCACGATACCACAGGGAAGAAGCGCGATAGTTGTTCAGGTTTTCCATCGTCGTTAATCTGGGCATCGTGGCATGGGCTTTGTTCTCCGCGGTCCAATATCGTTCCCGATTCAGGAAGGTATCCGAAATATTACCATTGCCCACAAGCGGCTTGTAGAGGGGGCTATTGAGCAATGAAACCGTCAGCCCCGTTATCCCCTGGAAATCAGCATACAGTTCGCATCTTTTATATTCCATGTGCAGATTGAATCCGAAATAGAAACGAGGAATCGAAGAACCGAACATACGCACCACATCTTTCTCATCAACGATGTTATCTCCGTTCTGATCTTTGTATTTTATGTCACCCGGTGACACCTGCGAGAAAGTTTGTCGCGGGCTATTGTTAATTTCCTGTTGGCTGTGAAAGAAGCCAATCGCCTCTAACCCATACATTTGTCCCACACGATTTCCCTTGGTGTACAGGTAATCATATTCCTGATAAGCCTGGTTTTCATTGACAATTTTCGAATTCAAATAAGAGATACTTGATCCTACCACATACGCGAAATTGCCTACCCGGTCATTCCAACTGAGAGAGACGTCTAAGCCCCTATAGGTATAAACACCCTCATTTACTTTTCCCAGCCCTATTCCGATAATTTCGGAAGTGG
>JAQVWR010000103.1:2519-4815 GCA_028709605.1 Proteiniphilum sp. | reverse complement strand
AGCTATCAGTACTCAGCTATCAGTACTCAGCTATCAGTACTCAGCTATCAGTACTCAGCGGTCAATTTCTTAGTCTTCTTTCTTCGCCCGTTTTGTCTCCCAGATAAAGTAAGCCAACAGTGCGAGGAAAGCGAAGAGGGCTATGATCTGGGCGCCGGTGCCGTGGGGATCTTCCCATATATTCAGGTTGAGAGCGTTGCCGTTGCCGGTGAGGAAGATGATCAATGCACCCAGTACGCCGAACAGTGCTGCCCCGGCGATGAAGCCGGAGGAGATGAGGATGGCGCGCTGGTGACGGGCATTGGTCAGCTGCTTGTCCTTGCTGCTCTTGTTGATGTGGTGGTTGAGGAGTCCCCCCACCACTAACGGTGTGTTGAGCGGTAGCGGGATGAACATGCCCAAGGCGAAGGCCAGCGGGGAGATACCCAGCCAGTTGACCAGAATGGAGATGACAGCGCCAATGCCGAGGAGCATCCAGCTGACACCGCTGCCGGCCATGAGCGGCTCGATGATGGCGGCCATGGCGTTGGCTTGCGGGGCCACCATCGGGTTGGGGTGCTCGGGTGTGGCGACGAAGCCGTACGCTTCGTTCAGGATAAAGATGACGGCACCCACGGTGGCCGCAGAGACCAGTGTGCCGAGAAATTTCCATGACTCCTGTTTGGCCGGTGTGGTACCGATCCAATAACCAATCTTGAGGTCGGTGACAAAGCCGCCGGCCATGGAGAGGGCGGTACAGACGATACCGCCGATGATCAGTCCGCTCACCATGCCCTGCCATCCCTCGAGGCCGACAGCCACCAGGACGACGGAGGAGAGAATCAGTGTCATCAGGGTCATGCCCGATACCGGGTTGGAACCGACGATGGCGATGGCGTTGGCCGCCACGGTGGTGAAGAGGAAGGAGATGACTGTGACGGTGACCAGTGCGACGATAGCCTGAACCAGCGTGATCTTCACTCCAAAAAGGAGGAAGAGGAAGACGGTGATCAGCGTGAGAAAGAGGAACAGCATGACAAACGACATGGCCAGGTCGCGCTGTGTCCGTTTCTCGCCTCCATGTGACGCGCCGGCTACTCCTTTTTTGCTTACGGCCAGCTTAAAGGCGGTACCGATGACGCCTGACGACTTGATGATGCCGATGATGCCGGCCATGGCGATGGCGCCGATGCCGATGGGTCGCACGTAGGTGGCGAAGATCTCTTCAGCCGACAGGGCGGCGAAGGGGTTGATGCCGCCGCCTGTTGCTGCGCCCAGCACCCCGATCTCGTTCACCAGCGGAATCAGTACCAGCCAGGAGAGGAGGGATCCCACGGTGATGATCAGTGCATAGCGCAGTCCCACGAGGTAGCCAAAGCTGAAGATCAGAGCGCTCACGTTGAACTTGAACACCATCTTGAACTTATCGGCCAGCACCGCTCCGGCGGGGATGATGCGGGTGGTGATCTCTTCGCTCCAGAGACGGAAGGTGGAGAAGCAGAAATCAAATATCCCGCCGATCAGGCCGCTGGTGACCAGCAGCTTTGCCTGGTTGCCGCCTTTCTCGCCGGTCATCAGGATTTCGGTGGTGGCGGTTGCCTCGGGGAAGGGGAGCTTGCCATGCATCTCCTTGACGAAGTATTTGCGGAAAGGGATGAGGAAGAGGATTCCCAGGAAGCCGCCCAGCAGGGAGGAGAAAAAGATCTGCCAGAAGTTGATCTGTATCTCGGGATACTTGGCCTGGAGAATGTAGAGCCCCGGGATGGTGAAGACCGCTCCGGCGACGATCACGCCCGAAGAGGCGCCGATGGACTGGATGATGACGTTCTGTCCCAGTGCGTTCTTGCGACGAAAGGCGGCGGAGGCGCCAACGGCAATGATGGAGATGGGAATGGCCGCTTCGAACACTTGTCCGATTTTCAGTCCCGAGTAGGCTGCGGCGGCGGAGAAGATGATCGCCATCAACAGTCCCATGCCTACTGACCAGGAGGTAACCTCCCTGACCGGCTTATCTTCCGGTAGCACCGGCTTGTATTCTTCTCCTGGCTTTAGCTCGCTGTACGCGTTGCCGGGCAGTTCCATTGGTTTCTTTTCTTCGTCTTGTTCCATATTACTTTTGTTTGATTTTCAGTATTCAGTATTCAGCTCTCAGTATTCAGCTCTCAGCTCTTGAGTTGGGGTTGATGTTGCTTTTAGCGGTCATGTTTACGCCGTTGTGGAATCTTCGCTACGATCAGTCATTCGTAAATCGGTAAAGGATCCAATCTGCTAATCTGCCAATCGTCGCGCCTTGAATCCGTAAGCCTTGAATCCGTAA
>JAQVWR010000103.1:0-2419 GCA_028709605.1 Proteiniphilum sp. | reverse complement strand
GCCTTGAATCCGTAAGCCTTGAATCCGTAAACTTCGAAGCGAGTTTCAAATTTTGCCGAAAATACAAAAAAAAGCGGAAACGGAAGGGCGTTTTTGTTAACTTTGCATGAAAAAGAATGAATCAGATCCTTTGTTTCATATCTCAGATGAGGGATAATTGGCAAATCAGATCGTATGCATTCAACCTGAAAAGAAGGATAATCAGCAAAATATAGGATATGAAGACAGGAAGATCTCTTTTTACCGCATGGGCGGCAATCGTTTTTTTCTCGTTGCAGGCACTGAGCAGTATGGTGCAGGCTCAGAACTGTAATCTGAAGGATATTGTCGACGGGAAGTTCAGCGAGCGTAGCGTGGCGCCAATGATCTCCTCGCACGACGGGACACACTATTACCAGGCCGACACGGATCGGAAAGCGGTGATCAAGTTTTCCTATGCCTCTGGCGCAGCGGTTGATACGCTTTTTGACACCCGCACGGCGCGCAACTGTACTTTCGACTCGTTTCAGGGTTTTCTGGTGAGTCCCGATGAGAACCGTGTACTGCTCTACTGCGACCGGGAGCAGATTTACCGCCGCTCTTTCCGGGCTGATTATTACTACCACGATGTGCGGCGCAACATGGTAAGGCGGCTCAGCGATCAGCCTTCGAAGCAGATGATCCCAGTCTTCTCCCCTGACAGCAAGATGGTGGCCTACGTGATCGACAACAACATCTTCCTCACCAAGTTCGACTTCGATACCGAGTCTCAGGTGACCAGCGACGGAGAGCTGCATAAGGTGATCAACGGTGCCACTGATTGGGTTTATGAGGAGGAGTTTGGCGTGACGCGGCTGATGGCGTTCTCGCCCGACAGTCGTCTGCTCGCCTTTGTCCGTACGGATGAGTCGAAAGTGAAAGAGTTCTCCTTCCAGACGTATAACGAACAGCTTTATCCCGGCTTCTGTCGCTTCAAATACCCCAAGCCGGGAGAGGCCAACGCCACGGTAGAGTGCCGCGTCTTCGACATTGCCGCCCGTACCACCCGCACCATGGAGGTGCCGTTCGATGCCGACGGATATATTCCGCGCATCGTTTTCACCCAAAACTCGGAGCAGCTGGCGGTAATGACCCTCAACAGGAACCAGAACCGGTTCGACATGTATTTTGTGAATCCCCGCTCAACGGTGGCTCGGCTGATTCTGCGCGAGGAAAACAAGGCGTATGTCGATTCGGAGTGGCTCAAATCGATCCACTTTCTGGAAGATCAGTTTACCTATGTCTCGGAGAGGGACGGGTACAGTCATATTTACCTGTACGGATTGTCTGGCACGCTGCAGAAGCAGCTTACCCGCGGCAGCTATGAAGTGACTGCCCTGCTGGCCGTCGATCCTCAGTCGCATACCGTGTACTATGAGGCGGCGGACGAGAGTCCCCTGCGTCGTAACATCTACCGGGTAAACATCAGTCGTGGTGAGCCGCAGAAGCTCTCCCCGCAGTCGGGATTCAACACGGCCTCCTTTAGTGAGAACGGCAGGTACTTTGTGTTGCGTCACTCGGATGCCCGCACTCCCACAGTGATCACCCTGCACGACGCGACAGGGAAGCAGTTGCGCCTGCTGGAAGATAACAGTATGCTGCGCAGCACACTTGCCGCAGCAGGTCTCCCGCAGCGGGAGTTCATCACTGTGCCGGCAGCCGACGGCGTCACGCAGCTCAACGGCTGGATCCTGAAGCCGGCGGACTTCGATCCGGCAAGGAAATACCCGGTGGTGATGGTGCAGTATAGCGGTCCCAACTCGCAGGAGGTGCAGGATCGATTTAACATCTCCTGGTACCATGCCCTGCCTGGCGAGGGGTTCATTGTGGCGTCGGTGGACGGTCGTGGTACTGCCGCACGGGGAGAGGCTTTTCGCAAGAGCACCTATCTGGAGCCGGGCATCCGGGAGTCGGACGACCAGATCGCGGCGGCGCGCTACTTGGGCAGCCTGCCCTATGTGGATGGGAGCCGCATCGGCATCTGGGGATGGAGCTATGGCGGTTACAATGTGCTGATGAGCATGAGCCGCAGTCGCGGCATCTTCCGTGCGGGGGTAGCCATTGCTCCGGTCACGGACTGGCGCTTCTACGACACGGTCTATACGGAGCGGTTCATGCGTACCCCCGGACAGAATCACGACGGATACGTGAAGGGTTCTGCCCTGTCGCTCGCCTCGCAGCTGGAGGGAAAGCTCCTCCTGATTCATGGTACGGCTGATGACAATGTACATTTGCAGAATTCCATAGAATACAGCCGTGCTCTGATCCGTGCCAACAAACAGTTTGAGATGTTCTTCTTTCCCGATTATAACCACTCGATCGTGGGCGGCAACGCCAGGGAGTATCTCTATGAAAAGGTGATCCGTTTCTTTAAGGAGTCGCTTTGAAATTTCAGCGGGTT
>JAQVWR010000102.1 GCA_028709605.1 Proteiniphilum sp. | reverse complement strand
AAGTCTGCATTCAGTCCCGGGTTGTTCTTTGCGGCTATTTCCAGGTAATGGCCGAGCGAATCAGCCTCCTGAGCGGCAAGGGAGAGCATGCTCGAACCTATTGCGATGATCGCCATGAGAAAATGTTTTATGTTGTGTTGCATAGCTTTTATATTTTATTCTTTGATATATCTGTGCTTCTTGATGGCCCATTCTCTCCACATACTTTGTAATACAGGGACGATGAAGATGGTCATCGTCTGAATAAGCATCCCTCCAAAAGTGGGAATCGACATGGGCACCATGATGTCGGAGCCTCTTCCGGTGGAGGTAAGGATGGGCAACAGGGCGATAAGTGTGACCGAGGTGGTCATAGCAGCAGGCCGCACGCGGCGTAACCCGGCAAAGACTACAGCTTCCCTAATTTCTTCCGTTGTCTGGGGATTGCGCTCCAGAAATGTATCGTGAATGAAGGAACCCATGAGCACACCGTCGCTGGTGGAGATACCGAAGAGAGCAATAAAGCCAACCCATACAGCGATACTCAGGTTAATGGGATGTATCTGAAAGACGTCACGCAGGTTGATCTCGCCAAAACTGATGTTCAGAAACCAGGGTTGACCGTAGAGCCACAGCAAGATGAAACCACCCGCGAACGCCACAAATACGCCGGAGAAATGGATGAAGGCTGCGGTGAACGACTTAAACTGAAAATGAAGGATGAGTATGATCAGGATGAGACAGGCAGGAATCAGGATGGAGAGTCGTTTTGCTGCACGTGCCTGTTGCTCGTAATTCCCTGCAAATTTGTAGGAAACTCCTTTCGGCAATTGCAATTCACCGGTTCTTGTTTTCTCCCGAAGCACTTTTTGGGCTTCCTTCACCACATCCACCTCGGCTTTGCCTTCGACCTTGTCGAAGATCACATACCCAATGAGGAAAGTGTTCTCACTTTGGATCATCTGCGCACCCCGGGTGTAGGTGATGTCAGCCAGTTCACCCAACGGTATCTGCGCACCGGTAGCGCTCGGCACGATAAGACGAGCCAACTCGTCGGGATTCTCACGCAGCTCACGTGGATATCGCAGTCTTACCGGAAAGCGCTCTCGTCCTTCCACGGTGGTGGTCAGCGGCATCCCTCCAATAGCTGCACTGATCACCTCCTGTAGGTCTGCTACGGTGATACCGTAACGTGCCATATGCTGCCGGTTCAAGTCGATCTCAATATAGGGAGCTCCCACGGCCCGGTCGTAAAACACAGTAGAGGGGAGAACAGAGGGTACCTCTTTCAAGGCTTCTTCCAGCGCTTTTCCGCCCTGCTCAATCGACTCCAGGTCGGGTCCTGATACCTTTACCCCCATTGGGGCGCGCATGCCGGTAGAGAGCATCACTGTGCGTGCTTCAATGGGTTGCAGTTTCGGAGCAGAGGTGAGTCCGGGTATATGAGACTGGTTGATGATTTCCTTCCAGATGTCGTCTTCATTTCTGATTTCGGGGCGCCACTGCCTAAAATATTCACCTCTCCGGTCCGATATGAGACTGTCGGCAGGTATAAGTCTAAAGCCGTCTTTGGGATTGTAGACAGACTGATCAATCAAGACAAATGCCCCATCGTGGTTGACTTTGAAGCGCTGACGATGACCATCCTCGTCGACAATAAACTCGGGACGGTAATTGATGGTGTTCTCGAACATTTGGGTCGGTGCAGGATCGAGTGCCGAATTGACCCGTCCCCATTTGCCTACAGCCATCTCTACCTCCGGAATGCTGCTGATGCGCTTATCGAGCGTTTCAATGTACTGTAGATTTTGTTCAATGCCTGTGTGGGGCATGCTGGTGGGCATCAGTAGGAAAGAACCTTCATTCAGACTCGGCATGAATTCTTCTCCCATTCCTGGGAAGGTTCGATTGGCTGCCTGCCATACGCCCGTCTGTCGAAACGACTTCCAGCCAACTGTCTCAAATCCTTTGGCTACAAACCCAAACAATGAGTCGAAGCCAATCCAGATGGTGACACCCAAAAGTAGGGTGAGAGCTGGGATGGTCAAAAACTTCCAACGATTGGCCAGACACCAGCGAATGATTGTTTCGTAATTGGAAATCAGTACTTCGAAGAAAGCGAGAATTACTGCGATGCAGACAATCACCACAATGAAGTTTACGAGGAAGCCGCTATGAGGTCCAACGGGCATCCACTCCGAAGTAAGCAGATACAGGGCTGCCAGTAGAGCAATTGCGACACTGATATAAGTGGATGTCTTGGAGTTCTTCCACTTGTGGGCAAGCAGATTGCTGAATCCGAAAAGAGAGATGAAAAGCACCAGAAATGTCCCCGAGATAATAAACCAGATGAAACCTCCGGCAATAAGCAGGATATTGAATCCTGTCCGCACTGTTTTCGATGAGAAACTGACGGAAAAAACGTAGTAAGCTAATGTGGGGACTATAGTCATACCCAATGCGAGTGCGCTCACCAGGGTGATTGTTTTAGTGTATGCGAGCGGTTTGAAGAGTTTCCCTTCCTGTGCTTCCAGAAAGAAAACGGGAATAAAACTGACAATGGTGGTCAGCATGGCTACGATGCTGGGTACCGACACCTCGCTGACACTTTTGTAGATCAGATTCACAAAAGCATCTCCTTTCGTAATTCCCTTGTTCTGAGGTTTCTCCATGTGCTGAATGATATTTTCAACAAATACCACGCCGATGTCGACCATTACACCCACGGCAATGGCAATACCGGAGAGGGCAACAATGTTGGCATCTATCTGCAGGAGACGCATGACTATGAATGTAAGCAACACGGTCAACGGCAATAGCCCGGAGACGATGAAGGATGCTTTGAGGCTGAGAAGGATGACGATGATCACGATGACACTGATCAGGATCTCATGCGACAGGTCTTCCTGCAAAGTGCCAATGGTCTCTTGTATCAATCCTGAGCGATCGTAGAAAGGTACCACGGTCACCTTACTCACAGTTCCGTCGGCCAGGGTCTTTTGCGGTAGCCCCGATTCCATCTCTTCAATCTTTGCCTTCACGTTGTTGATTACGTGGAGTGGGTTGGATCCATAGCGGGCCACCACCACGCCACCCACAGCTTCTACTCCCTCTTTGTCGAGACCACCCCGCCGTGTTGCGGGGCCAATGGTAACAAAAGCCACATCTTTAATTTTTACAGGTACGCCATTGCGAACGGTCACCACAGCCTCTTCCAAATCGGATACCTGCTTGATGTAACCCAAGCCCCTGACAAGGTACTCCACCTTGTTGATCTCAACCGTTTCGGCACCAATATCGAGGTTGCTCTTCTGCACAGCATTCATCACATCCATGATGTTGATATTGTAGGCTCGCAGCGCGTTGGGATTGACCTCCACCTGGTATTCCTTTACAAAACCTCCCACCGAGGCTACTTCGGCTACTCCTTCGGCAGCGGATAGGGTATACTTGACCTGAAAATCCTGTAACGTTCGGAGCTCGTCGGGATCCCATCCTCCTGTGGGTTTACCTGTCTCGGGGTCCCGTCCTTCGAGGGTATACCAGTATATCTGTCCCAAGGCCGTAGCATCCGGTCCGAGAGAGGGTTGCACGCCGTCGGGCAGCGTACCTGGGGGGAGAGAGTTTAGCTTCTCCAGAATGCGGGAGCGACTCCAGTAGAATTCAACCGTCTCTTCAAAGATGATGTAGATAAACGACATGCCGAACATGGAGGTGCTTCGGATGGTTTTCACACCCGGTATACCCAGCAGCGAAGTGGTCAGCGGATAGGAGATCTGCTCCTGGATGTCCTTGGGCGAACGGCCCATCCATTCTGTGGAGACAATCTGCTGATTGTCACCTAGGTCAGGTATTGCGTCCACGGGAATGGGGTCACGTGGCAACAGGCTTTTCCAGTTAAATGGTGCTGTAGATATTCCCCATACAATGATGACGATTAATAACAGAATCGTGATAAGCCTGTTATTTAAAAAATACTTGATAATCTTATTAAACATGCATATGATATTTGATTGGACAATAAGTGCTTTTTGGAAAAAGCCCCAAACAACAATTATACTGCCGGAGATGCTGCAGTAATTGTTTTTCGGCGATGCTGTTTTGCCAGCTGCCTGTTCAATCAAAAAATCAAATGAGGTAGGTACAGATGTAGCTCAGCAGACTTACATCCTGCAGGAAAAGTCCCTTGGGTGGAAAATCTTGAAAAAAGGATAAAGTATTTATTTCGGTATCCGATAATTTGAACAGCGGAATCAACAACGCTGCTACCCCTTCGTAGGAAAGAGAGGCAATACGGGAAACAGGTTGTTCGTTTTTAGTCTGATAATCATCGGTGCTTGGCTTTAACAGTTGAATTTTACAGCATGAAGCATGGGTGTCATCCAGGGTGCTGTGGTGGTTGGGATCTCCTATGGGATGCTGACTTTGCAAGGGGTTATTGTTCTCCCTCGTCGTATTCTCTTCACAGCATCCGCTGGTATTAAAGTTGTTCTGCAGCAGGGAGAATGAATGTAGCTTATCGCCACAATAATGCATCGCAAGCACAGGCTGTACTGTGGAGGTCAGCATAAAGAGAAGCAATAATATGGCTGTAAATTTTTTCATTCTTCCTTTCGGATACCCAACCTAAAAACAACAACTATGGGTATTTGGTTGTAAAAGTAAGGGTTATTTTTGTTTTAATAAAGAAAAGTCTGTTTAAAATGATGAATGGGATTTTCTACCCGACGACATTAAAACTCTACAGCGGTCAGTTCCGCCACTGCCAGTGCATAATCGCGTTCCGTTTCCAGCATGTTGTTGAATGCATCATAATAATACGCTACTTCAAGCAGATAATCTAACAGTGATATTTCACCGGCATCC
>JAQVWR010000033.1 GCA_028709605.1 Proteiniphilum sp. | reverse complement strand
TTTATTTCAAAGATCATCTTTTTTTACTTATTAATTTAACAAATAAACCACTTTTTTGTTTAACATATCCTCTTAAAATTAAAAAAATCCGAAAAATAAGGCGATCACAACATTAATTAAGAGAAACGGGGCGTTGGTTGCTTATTTTTTGAATTAGTTTAACAAAGAGATGGAGATTCACCGATCGTGTCCGGTTGAGTCGGATGCTCAGACTCATGTTGTTGTGAAAGGTGCTTCTGAGTTCGATAAGCGGGTTAAAGCTCTCCACAATGCCGGCCGCCTGTATGTTGTAGGGGGAGGAGGGCCGGGATCAGCCCATCCGCCGCATGATGGCTCACATCTCCTGTCTCACTGCTGAACGGTTGTCCGCTGTAGGGGCTCTCACGGAGAAAGCCCCGGAAGGAGTCGGACTGATAATGACCCTCCGCTTTGCTGCTTTCGAAGGCAGAGGAGAGTGAGAGGGTGGTGATGGCCAAACTGTCTCCGCGGATCTCCGGCATCCCGTCAAACATGAACTGGTATTCACTGCGGCGATTGTCTTCATACAGCGCATGCAGGTCGATCCGAATGCCAGCCCGGGGATCAATCTGCCTTCCTCTTGTTTTTGTCCGAACAGGTCGCCGATCATGGGGTCATAGGCCGGCAGGTCGGTGCGTGTTTTGTATCCGAGATTCAGATTGATCTGCCGGATCATCAATAGGGTACGCAGCAGCTGTTGCCTGAGACCCTGACCGGAAAGAGACGTTCAGGTTGGGAGTCAGGTTCCATGTGAGGTTGAACCGTCTGTCCCAGTAAAAATTGTGACTGAAGGTAAGATAGCCCGACTGCGCATGTGTCGACCCTGCCGCGTAACCATTCAGGTTGCGCAGTTGTGTTTCTTGATCGTTTCTCAAAAGAATGGGGTTCAGGCTGATCTCCGATCTCGATGCAGCACGGTATTCACCGCTGATGTGGAACTTGTTCTTCTCGGGGAGCTGGCGGGCAACTGTGAGCGTGGAGTCATACAGTTCCTGAAACAGGAACTTTTCGGCAATGGCTTCATTTCCGATCTTTTCCCTTAAATGGGAACCGAAAGGCTCCGTCACCGGGAAGATAGTTCAGATAGATACCTGTGGTCCGCACCCATGTCGGTAGAGAACTCGCCTACCTGATAAACTTCTCGTCGTAATGGTCGGCACTGAACTCGAAGGGTGTGATCTGCGCACCTCCGCTGCTGTTCACGGTCTGTACTTCCGACTGCTGCTGCGAGAAGAGGGTGTTCATCTGCAGTTTTCCGAACTGCAGGTCCGTTTTGATGCCGAACAATGCTGCGCCGCCGTCGATCAGTGGGTTGGAGGTGGTCATGCTCACATTGCCTGCTTCGATGTTGCGGATGATCTCAGCCTCCTCTCCCCGGTAGGCCAGCCTGATCTCTTTGCTGCGATAGTCGAAGGTGGCTTCGGTGTCGTAGTTGACGTCGAAGCTGAACCTGTTTCTTTTTCGGGCCCGCAGCGGGAGGGTGGGATTCTCTGTCACATCCCGTTTCATGCCTGCCGAGATCTCGATGGATCCCTGTGTGGTGAGTTGCACCCCTCCGGGACCAAAGAGTGAGGTGAGCGGCTGCACCTGTTTTTGCACACCGGTCATCATAAAAGGAGGGTACGGATCTCTGAGACTGTCTGCAGGCTGTTGGTTGCGTTTTCTGAAATAGTCGCCTTGCATTTTCCGCAGACGATATGCCATATATTCCTTTGTCGTCATGGTCATGGGAGTGTCCAGCAGATGATCCCCGATCTTTTCTTCAAAGATATAGAGACCCGAAAGGGGTCGTAACGCACCTCCGTACGTACGCCTGCCCGATGGTTCTGGGCACACAGAGGCTGAGCCCCGTTCAGGAGGAACAGAAGAAAGAGAGCAAATGAAAAAAAGGATCTTCTCAAAGAGACCACAGCCATATACGATTTTTGTAACCCAAAATGCGTATTACGTAACCGGCAACTGTCAGAGTCTTTTCAATGCTTCCTTGATCACTTCCTCAACAGGAAGGGTCGGGTCTTCGCGGATGATTTTGAATACCACCTTCTGTGAGGCAGTCTGTACAAAGCCGAGCATCACCAGTGCGGAGACTGCTGCCTGTCCGGTGGAGGAGAGGCCGGCTTTAGCCGGCAACTGCACGGAGCCGCCCTCGTCGGTGAGCTGGATCTTGTCCTTCAGGTCGATGATGATCCGCTGTGCCGTTTTCGTACCGATCCCTTTGACCGACTGGAGCTGCGCGGCATCCGCGGAGGCAATCACGTTCTCCAGTTCCCGTGGGCTCAGGGAGGAGAGGATCATCCTGGCCGTACCGGGCCCCACGCCCGAGACACTGATCAGGTGTAGGAACAGCTCCCGTTCATGCTTCTCTGCGAAGCCGAACAGCAGGTGGGCATCTTCGCGGATCGACTCACAGACATAGAGCCTGGCCGTAGTTTTGCTATTGATGGCAGCATAGGTGTTGAGGGAGATGTTCATCTCATAGCCGATCCCCCCGCATTCGATCGTCACTCTTGCGGGTGTCAGTTCGGCTACTTCTCCCTTGATATAGTCTATCATCTTCTTCGATTAACAGTTGGTTGATTACGTAATACCGTTCATATAACGGCATTCATGCCGAAAAAGTATGTGAACGGCGAAAAAAAGGGTGAGGTCCGCATAACCGGACCATGGCCCGTTGCCGATGCGGTAGAATTCTTTAATGGATTTCATATCTGTAGGGTGAATGACCGGGTTGTTCCCGGTTATGAGTGAAACAACAGCTTCATGGCTTGCAGGATATCGGTTTTGTCGGCATGGTCGTACAGGATCAGCAAGACCGTATCGTGACCGGCAAGGGTACCCATCACTCCGGAAATATTGTTTGCGTCAATGTCGCATGCGATCCCCTTCGCATAACCTGCCGGTACTTTGATCATCGCCAGCTGGCCCGAGAAGTCGATGCTGAACAGCCCGTGTCGGGCAAAAGAAGCCATGACGCCCTGTTTTCCTTTTTTTGTTTGCGGCAGCTGTATGCCCGGTAGCCGATAGAAGTAATTACCCGCATTGTCGGGTGTCTTGGCAATCTTCATCTCCCTGAAGTCACGCGAGAGGGTGGCTTGCGTGAGTTCAAAGCCATCCTCAGAGAGACGTCGCAGCAGCTCCTCCTGACTGTCGACAGCGGCAGTACCGAGGATCCGAGCGATCGCTTCCTGTCGCTCCTGCTTCGTTTTTTTGTGCATCACTTTCCCTCTTTTCCGCCAAAGTGAAAGATGACCGGTATGGGAGCAGGCGCTTTCACCAGCTTCTTTCCTACGAAAAACTTGGGCCACAGCTTCACCGACACCGCTGTCTCATTGGGTGTGATGCCCAGAAAGCCGCTCATCTCACTGGTCACCCGTTCCTGTGAATAACGATTCATCAGGCTCTTCAGGTCCACATTGATGGGTACCCCGATCACCTTGGTCTCGCCCGGCTCAATGCGAATGGGGATATCCATTTTTCCTTTCACGAATTCCATCTCATTGATCTGGATGGCGTAATCGAGGGCATCGAGAAAGGCGGCAGAGGTGTTTGGGTTGGTGACATCCATATTGAGGGTCATGCTGAAGGGGATGGTTTGCATGCCCGATCCTCCGGAGAGGATGGTGGCAATGGTTGCCAGGTTGGAGAGCGAGATACCGGAGGTGTCGCCCAGGCTGAGTCCTGCGAGCTGGATATTGTTGAGCGACCGGTAACGGTACTCACTTTGGGAGAGACGATAGGTTCCGCCAATTTTGTTCATGATGTCACAGCTTGTCAGCAGGATCATGGCACTGAGAATAAGAATTGTTTTCTTCATATTTGCAGTTGTTTTGTTACTTGATGGTGACCATGGTGGCTCCGTAGCCGTACTCCTGAAAGGAGGCATCCTGGTGATAACAAGTGGGGTATTTCATTTTTAACTCTTTCACGAGGGCATTTTTGAGCACGCCATCGCCTTTGCCGTGAATAAAAACGATCTTTTGGTTTTTGTTGCGCCGATTGTCGGTCATCACCTCGTTGAATCTGTTCAGCTGATATTCCAGCAGGTCGGTGTTGCTCATGCCGGCGGTGGTATCCAGCAGCTGATCGATATGCAGATCCACTTCGATGACCGCATTTTTTCCCTTCTTCTCTATGCCCTCTATCCGTGGCCGTCTATGTCTATCAGGGGTTTCTTTCTCCCTGATGGCTTTTTCCAGGTCACCCGCCGAGATCAGCAGCTCCCGTTCGGGCAGATCGTTGCGCATGAGGTAAAAAAGGAGCGCATCCTCGTCGAAATAGTCGTTTTCGCGGAAGCTGTGCAGCTTGTAGAACTTCACTGTATCGATGCGCAACTCTACCGAGCAGGGGTTCTTGAAACGGAACGGTTTGTTGTGCTTGAAGGCGATGAACTGCACGCACACTTTCTCCAAGTCATTGAGCTGTTCCTTGCCGAACTCTTCGAGGAACATCTTGGTGTTGGGTTCCACGCTGCCGCTGTAACGGCTTTTCCAGCTGTTGTTTTCCCGGCTCATATAGTTGAAGAAGAGCCAGTAGTTGCTGTCATTCACAAAATAACACTCATAGGGGGTAGAAGAGAGCGCTTTTACATTGGTGGGCAGATAGGCCAGACAGGCGGTGATCTGCTCTCCTTCGCGGGTCTCCTCCGGAATGTCCGTCTCGGTCACCCTGACCTCCGGCTTGTCGGAAGCTGCTTTCTCCTTTGCGGACACCTCTTCGGTTTCGGGGAGGTGTCCCATCTTTTCGTTGCCGGCAGCTTCCACCACCACACACTCGGTGATCAGCACCGGCACATCGAACCCGTGTTCGTCCTCTATCATTGCTAACTGTTTGTTGAGGAAGCCTTTCACGGTCCCGCCTCCCACGGTGTTGAGAAACCGTACCTTGTCGCCTACCGATAATTTGTTCATTCTTTCGATTTTCACTGTCACACCTAAGGTCAATTTTTTCCCGGGGAAATGTCTGATTGAGGTGTTTTATGTTTGTTCGCTTTTGCAAAGATGACTAATTTTGCAGAATAAATGCATTAATAAAACCGAAAAATCGTTTTTGCGATAATAAAAAATGAAAAAAGAGGAGATTGTTCACCTGCCCATATCCCGTTACGATTATCATCTTCCCGGCGAAAAGATCGCCAAATATCCACTTCCGCAAAGAGATGCTTCCAAACTATTGTTATACGGTGATTCGGGCATCCGCTCCGCTCTCTTCTCCGATCTTCCCGACTGGCTCCCGGAGGGGAGCCTGCTGCTGTTCAACAACACCCGGGTGATCCATGCCCGTCTGCTGTTCCGCAAACCCGGGGGAGCACAAATTGAGATCTTCTGTCTCTCGCCTTCCTGCCCGGCCGACTATGCGGTCAGCTTCCAGCAACGCCGCTTCTGTTCCTGGCACTGCATGATCGGCAATGCCAAAAGATGGAAAGAGGAGCCGCTGGTCATGAAGGTGCCGCTACAAGTGGGGGAGGTAAAGTTGCAGGCGGATAAGATTGTCCGGAACGGGCAGGAGACGGAGGTCCGTTTCACCTGGGATGATGACCGTTTTACCTTTTCCGAGCTGTTAGAGGCAGCCGGCAGGCTGCCCATCCCGCCCTACCTGAACCGTGCTGCCGAGGAGAGGGATGAAGTCACCTACCAGACCGTCTACTCCCGTATTGAGGGATCTGTAGCTGCTCCCACGGCGGGGCTGCACTTCACGCCGCAGGTGATGGAGCGACTTCAGAAGAAGGGGATTATTCGGGCGGAGGTGACGCTCCATGTGGGTGCCGGTACCTTCCGTCCGGTGAAAAGCGAGACCATTGCCGATCATGAGATGCATACCGAGGTGATCTCTGTAGAGAGAAAAACCATTGAGACACTGCTCCATCATCAGGGAAAACTGATCCTGGTGGGTACCACCTCCCTGCGCACGGTGGAGAGTCTCTACTATATCGGCAAAAAACTGCATGATGATCCCGGCCTGAAACCGCATGAGCTGACTGTGGGGCAGTGGGAGCCTTATGAAGAGGAGACACCGATCCCTCCTGCCCAGGCACTTCGTAGTATCCTCGACTACCTGGATCGTACCGGGGGGGATCGGCTGATGGCTGCCACGCAGATCATCATCGTGCCGGGTTATCTGTTTCATTTTCCCGATGCGCTGGTGACCAACTTTCACCAGCCGCAGAGCACGCTGCTGCTGCTCATCGCCGCCTTTGTGGGGGACGACTGGAAGAAGATCTATGAGTATGCGTTGCGGGAAGATTATCGCTTTCTGAGTTACGGTGACAGCTCTCTTTTGTGGAAAAAGTCGAAAGAAGCCTGTAAATAGGTTAAAAATGGTGCTGAACCAAAGCGCTATTAGCCATTTTTTTGTATCATTGCAAATCAAATAAAATCAAGTTCATTTATCTGTTTTGATTCCATAGCATTGGTAAAGAAGATAGCCCGCATACTCGCAATCATCGTTGTAAGTATCATATTGATCAATATCATACTGTACATCGCACTGAGTGTTCCTGCCCTTCAGAAAAGAGCGGCCGACATGGTTATCGACAAGCTGAAACCGATCATCGGCACGGAGGCATCGCTGGAGGGCATCCGGATAAAACTCTTCAATACGGTGGAGTTGAAAGGCCTTTTCGTGGAGGATCTGCAGCAGGATACCTTGTTCTATGCGGAGAAGATTGCCGTGCGCATCCATGCGCTGGAGCTGCTGAAGCACCGGGTCGCGGTACAAAAAGCGGGCCTGGAGAATTTTGTGGCCGATGTGCATCGTGTCTCTCCCGACGATCCCTTTAACTTCCAGTTTCTGATCGATGCGTTTGCCTCCGAGAAGGACACCACGGTGGTGAAAGAACCAAAATGGCGGATCACGGCGGAAGAGGTGGTGCTGAAGAACGGCACCCTGCGCTATCATGTCTGCTCCGCCCCGCAGACACCGGGACAGTTTAACGTGAACCACCTCGATGTGCACCATTTAAATTTTAAAGGGAAAGCTGATTTTCTCAGCTTAGAAAAGATGAAAGCGGAGATTGATCTGCTGGGATTCACCGAGGTGAATGCGGGACTTACCCTTTACCGTCTCCGTACTTCCGTTACAGGCAAAGGCCCCCGGATCGAAAGCGACGGGCTGCAGCTCCACCTCAACCACTCGGAGATTGCGGTTGCCGAGGCCTATTTTGACAGGGAGAGCAAGGCGTTTGGCATCCGGGTGGAGAGCGAACTGACCGATCCGAAAGATATCGCCCTGTTCACCTCCCGATTGGCTCACCTCAACAAACCACTCTCCTTTCGCGTCGATGCGGAAGGAGCATTGCCGCAGGCGACCCTGGATCAGTTCACCCTCCGCTACGGGGAGGATACGCGCGTCGATCTTACCGGCATGATTGCCGATTTCCGTCATTTAGAACAGAGCAACCTGCAGGTGGATATCCGCCATCTCGCTGTCTCGCAGGAGGATCTGCAGTCTTTTATCCGGATCGGTCCGGCAGACTATGCTTCACCCGATCAACTGCTGGCTCTCGGAGAGATGAACCTGCGGCTGCAGGCAAACGGGAAGCTGAGCAGCTTTCGCTACAAGGGTGCGGTGGTCACCGAACAGGGTGAGGTGAGCCTGAACGGCAGAGGGTCGATCCGGAATCAGTTCAAAGTGATGACTTTTGAAGGACCGGTGCAGGCGAACGATATTCGTCTGGCTGCCATTCTGGGTGAGGGGCCTTCTCTGGGCGATGCCTCTCTGCAGACCGATGTGAAGCTGTCGCTGCAGCATTCAGTCGTGAACGTCACTGCCGCAGGAAGCATCGGATCGGCTTACTATAAGGGTTGTCACTATACCGATCTCAATTTTGACGGAACCTACAGCGGCAACAATGTCACGGCACGGATCACCAGCGATACGGAAAGAAACAGGCTGGAGCTGACGGGGGATATCTCCTTTGGGGAGGGGATGAAGTTTGATGTGAAGGGAAGGGTAGAGCGGCTGGATCTGCACCCCTTTATGCTGATGAAGCACTGGAAGGACCCCTGGGTGAGCTTCACCATTGACGGGGATCTTGCGGGCCGCACGCTCGACGAGATGACCGGTACGCTGGTGATCGACAACCTTTCATTGGTGGACAGCAATTTTATCTACAATCCCGGTTCTATCTACCTGCAGGCGCTGGCTGACACCGGTGAGGGGAAGAAGTTGCAGATCTACTCCTCCTTCCTCGAGGCAGAGATGAGCGGCGATTATTACTTTTCCACCCTGGGGCGGGAGCTGATGCAGGCATTGCACCCACACCTCCCCTCGGTGATCCATGCACCGGCAACAATGTGTGACGGGAAAAATCATTTCCGGTTCAATCTGCTGATCAAGAACACGGAGGATCTCTCCTACGCTTTCGGCTTGCCGGCCTACAATGTGGAGCATGCCACCCTCACCGGTCGTGTGGATATGTCTTCCGATGAACCGGTGCAGATGGAGGGGCATCTGCCGCGGCTGATGATGGGTAACAACGATATCCGGGAGACGCAGCTTGCGCTGCAGAGTAACAGCTCATCCGGTATCGGTCTCGATCTGCTCACCTATCTCGTACAGGATAACGGATTCATCAACGTGCACCTCGTTACTGCTGCAGCATCGGATCAGGTATCCAACAGACTGCTCTATGAACTGCGGCAAGCCCAGACCAAATCGACCGGCGAGTTGAAGGTGACCATGGATTTTCTGCGTGATGCAGCCGGCCAACTTGCCTCCGATATCCGCATACACCCCACCAGTCTTGTCTTCAACGACAAGCGGGTGGAGTTCAATGATGCGGCTATCACCTACCGCAAGGATCGGATCACCGTTTCAAATTTCGGACTGAGGGAAGAGAACATGCTGCTGATGGGGATAGAGGGAGTAGCCTCCAAAAGTGAGGCCGACTTTATCCGGGTTTACTTCAATAATACGGAGTTGGCCAATATTCTGGCGGCATTCAATGTGTCGCAGTTTGCCGGTTCTATTAACGGAGACATCTACGTGCGACAAATGCTGGAAAGCCCGATGGTGCATACCGAGGATTTGCGGATCGAAGATATCGCGATCTACAACGATACCATCGGTACCTTCACCATCGAGGGTGACTGGGATAATCTCTACTCCGGCCTCGACTTGAACGCTTACCTTGTCAAAGAAGGGAAGCACCTCCTCGATATCGCGGGATACATTCCTTTGGGCAACAAGAGCCCGTTGCCGATGGATGTCCGTTTCCGGATCCAGGATTTCGACCTGAAAGCGATACAGCCGTTCACTACCCATCTCTTCAGCGAACTGTCGGGGCAGCTTAACTCACAGATCGCCATTACCGGTAAACCCTCTGCGCCGGTAACCCGTGGCTGGCTGGGAATCGATCAGGGAGAGATGAAGGTGGCTTTCACCAACGTCACCTATTTCGTGTCGGACACCATCGATATCAACCCCGACAATGTGGGGTTGCGCAACCTGGTGATCCGCGACCAAAACAACCGAACTGCCACGCTCAACCTCAACCTGTCGCACTCCAACTTCGGCGGGATGGCCTACAATGCCTCCCTACGAATGAACGATTTTATGCTGCTCAACAATGAGAACCGTACCGACCTGATGGCCTACGGCCACCTGCGCCTCACGGGTGAGCTCGCTGTTAACGGCTCTTCGGCAGGCATCTACGGTGAGGGCACCCTGACCAGTACCAGCCGCTCGAAGGTGACGGTAGTGCTGCCACAGACCGCTCGGGCCACGGCGTATAGCGGTGTGGTCTATATCAACACCCCTGAGGAGAACGACTCGCGCGCCTTCCTGAAAAAGAACAACGGGGAGAAGGAGAAGCCCTCATCCGGTCTCTCATCCGGCATTCCCATCGTGATCCGGACCGCGGTTAACCTCACGCCCATGCTGGAGGCGGCGGTGGTGCTCGATCCCACCACGGGCAATGCTCTGGAGGTGAGCGGTGAAGGGGAGGTGAATGTTGATTTCAACTCCAGATCCACCCCACTGGTGCGACTCTATGGCGACTATGTGATCAACAGCGGAAAGTTCCATTATAACCTGCAGAACCTTCGTACCATCGACTTCAATATTCGCGAAGGAAGTCGCCTCACCATGGAAGGTAATCCGCTCAATACCCAGTTTAATATCACCGCCTTTTTGCCGGTGAAAGCTGATCTGTCGGCACTCAGCCACACCTTCACCACGGAGTTGGCCAATACCCGTGTGCCGGTGAATGCACTGCTGCAAATACGGGGTGACTTGGAGGCGATGGACCTGCAGTATGACATCGAACTGCCTGAGAGCTCGAACGACATACAGCAGCGGGTAAACAGCTTTATCAACACCGAGGAGACCAAGATCCTGCAGTTTGCTTATTTGGCTACCACCGGCAGCTTTATCCCTTCAGAGGGATCGCCGGAGATGAATTTCGGGTCGTCGGTCTTCACCCGTTTTGCGTCCAACACGCTGGCACGCGGTCTGGATGCTCTCTTTGCCAACGCCCTGAGCGACAACTGGTCCGTAAGTACCAACTTAGAGTCGGTGGACGGCACCCTGGATAATGTGCGGATGGGGGTCGATGTTTCGACCCGTCTGCTCAACGACCGTCTGCGCATCACCACCAACCTCAGTTACGGTGACAACAGCATGCTTGCCTCCCAGCAAGCCTTTATGGGCGAGTTTGAGATGGAGTATGATATCAACAACTGGTTTATGATCCGTGCTTTTAACCGTGGCAATGAACGCTTTTACCGACGGACCCCCACTACGCAGGGTGTGGGTGTTGTGGTGACCAAGGAGGCACGGTCGTTCCGTAATCTGTTCGATTTCCGCGTAATCAGGAGAAAGGAGGAAAAAGAATAGCGTTGTCTGCATATGAGGAAGAATATCATTATCATACTGTTTCTGCTGCTTGTGGCATGCGATGTGACCCGAAAGGTGCCCGAAGGAAGCTATTTGCTTAACAAGGTGGCAATTGAATCGGATGTCAGCGGCATCGGAGCCCCCGACCTGAAGCCTTATCTTCGTCAACGTCCCAACTCGTCGATGCCGGTGATCGGGAAGTACAAGCTGCACCTGTATAATATTCCCGACAATGACTCCACCTGGTTCAACCGACAGCTGCTCCGGTACGGCGAGCCACCGGTGCTCTTCAATGAGCAGCTGACAGAGATCTCGGCAGAGCAGATCCGCCTGCACCTCCACAACAAGGGATTTCTCCATGCGGAGGTCGATACCGCAGTGGGGAAAAGCAACAAGAAGGCGGATGTTACCTACCGGGTGACGGGTCATGAGCCGCACCGCATCCGTTTCTTCCGCGACACGATCCAATCGGCCGACACTACCATCTACAACATCCTGCGCAATACGCGCCATCTGGAGATCATGAAGGAGGGCGATATCTTCGATCTCGCTTTGTTGGAAGAGGGGAGAGAGAACCTGACCACCATCCTCCGCAACAGGGGCTATTATAACTTCGTGAAAGATCATTTTTACTTCTTAGTCGATACCACGGTGGGTAATCATCAGGTGGATGTGACCCTGGCGCTGAACAACCCTACCGACAGCACCCTGCATACACAATACAGCATCGGCCATGTGACGGTGATCAATGGCGTGAGCGAGGAGCATCTGCGTGATTCTGCCCGTTGTCATCAACTGGACACCACCGACTACCGCGGGCTGCGTATCATCTCGGAAAAAGAGCCGTTGCTGCTGCCCAAAGCGGTCTACTATAACACTTTTCTCCGCCCCGGCAGGCTCTATTCCGACCGGATCGTGGAGCGTACCTACTCCTCACTGAATGGCATGGGTTCGGTGAACCAGACCGCCATCAACCTGCAGACGGTGGTGCGGAACGACTCCAGTCTGATCGACTCGCGCATCACCCTCTACCCGGGTAACCTGCACTATATGCAATTCGGGGTGGACGGTACCAACTCGGCAGGCGACTTGGGGGTGGCCGGCAATGTCACCTATGAGCATCGTAACTTTTTAAGGGGAGGGGAGACCTTCCGTGTGCGGTTCAACGCTGCCTATGAGTTTATCCGGGCTACCGACAGCCTGGATTTGCTGGACAACAGTTATTATGAATACGGTGCAGAGGCGTTTCTCTCCATCCCGCAGCTGTTGTTTCCCTGGATGCTGAAACGGCTGCAGGACCAGCCTTCCGCCTCTACTGAGTTCGCCGTGGGTGCCAACTTCCAGAAGCGGCCGGAGTATTTCCGGCAGTTCTTCAATCTCTCCACCCGCTTTCAATGGTTGTCTATGGAGTGGAAGTTGTTGCATGTGCTGGAACCGATGGGTGTCACCTACGTGCGGATGCCCTGGTCGTCGCAGCGATTCAAGGATCTCTACCTGAGCGAGGAGGCGAATCCGATCCTGCGATACAGCTATGATGAGCAGCTGATCGTACGCACGGCTTACAACCTCACCTACACCAACTACAACCGTATCGGCAGGCGCTCCATGCCTCAAATTCCCTTCCGCATCCGCACGGGTATAGAGGTGGCGGGCTGGCTGCCCCATATGGTTACCAATATGGGAGGAGGCGAACAGAACAGCCGGGGATTTTATGAGTTCTTTAAGATCCCTTACGCGGAGTATGTGAAGGGCGACTTCGACTTCTCACCCATCTATACCATCGACGATAAACGCACCCTGGCGGCCCATGTAGCGGTAGGACTGGCTTATCCTTACGGAAACTCCACCATCTTGCCGTTTGAAAAACGTTACTTCGGCGGCGGCGCCAACAGCGTGAGAGGCTGGAGCACCCGCACGCTGGGTCCGGGCTCCTACCACAACGATTCCATCGCATCCGACTTCGGGCGGAAGGTGGGAGACGTGAAGCTGGATTTCAGCGTGGAGTACCGGCGCAAGCTCACCCGTCTGATCGAACTGGCCGGCTTTGTAGATGCCGGGAATATCTGGACCATCCGGGAGTATATGGAACAGCCGGGCGGACTGTTCGAGTGGAAGGATTTTTATAAAGAACTGGCTGTGGCTTACGGACTGGGACTGCGGTTCGATCTCAACTTCCTGCTCATTCGCATTGACGGCGGAATGAAGGCACACAATCCCGCACGGCCGGAGGGAGATCGCTGGACCCTTTTCAAGCCCGACTTCGGCCGCGATTTTGCCCTCCACTTTGCCATCGGCTATCCGTTCTGATGCGTTACTCCTTTTGGAAACGTTCATCAAGAAATGGACACCCAATGAAATAGAGGATAAGAGTCTTCCCAATGCCGGGAAATGGATTGGATATTTGGAGCGAATACCGATATCATCAGTGCCGGTTTGGGTTTGGGGTTGTTATTTCCAGGCAAACCCCGACTCTATGAGAAGGGAAATTTTGTGATGTGGACAGACCCGTATATCTCTAAACAGCTGCTTGAGCTGCATATAAACCCTGATCACGACATTGCCAGCAGAAGCCGTAAAAAAGATAAAAAGCCTTACGGAATGGATTCTGGGTAATACCGGTAAGGAAAGAATGAATATTCTGGATTTGGGTTGTGGCCCGGGTCTTTACGCAGAGCTATTGGCACAAAAGGGGCATTCAGTTACGGCAATTGATTTCTCTGAAAGTTCCATTCAATATGCCATTAGCCAGGCCAAGGCAAAACAGCTAAAGATCGAGTATATAGCCCAAAATTACCTGGATATGAACTTTGAGGGACAGTTTGACCTGGTAATGCTCATCTATCTCGATTTTTGCGCATTGCTTCCGGACGAAAGGGATAAGGTTTTGGAAAAAATCTACAAAGCTTTAAAAAAAGGAGGATTATTTATCTGCGATGTAGTAAACGAAAAGAACCTTGATAAGAAAATTATCGCACAATCGTGGGAGGTTCGAAAAAGCGGGTTCTGGAAAAACACACCATACCTTGCATTATCCAACGGATACCATTATCCCGAAGCGAAAGTGCTTGCAAACCATCATATAGTAATTGGAGAAAAGGATGAGGTGAATACTTATATTTTTGGGAACCATTACTACACAAAAGAAGAGTTAGTCCCAATTCTTCAGCAAAAAGGTTTTACCGATATTCAAACCTGTAAAAATGTATTACCTGACAGCGATTGCTCGAATGGAGAGAATATAACTTTTTATCTGTCAAAAAAAGAATAGCAAAACGAACATGACTGAGAAGAAAAAGAAAAGGCTCAGTTCTCTAAATTTCATTTCAACAGGGTTTTCAAGGCATTGGTTGGGGAAACCCCTTTTCAGTTTGTTTTACGTATTCGGCTTGAAAGAGCTGCCCACTTAATTGTAACAGCGAAGAACCTGCGTATTTCTGAAGTAGCATCTAAATGCGGATTCTCTGATAATGCTGTTTTTTCAAAGAATTTTAAACACTATTTCAGCACTTTACCCAATACAGACAGTTAAATCTGAAAAATAGCAATGCAAACCAATCGGATAGCGATATAGAACAACCTGGAGAAAAGCCTTTCCTCTATTTTGTCCCAATTCGCAAACAATACAATGGAGGACAATGATGAAACTGAACAAAGGAGTGGAGGTGAAAAACCTGCCTGACATGACGGTTGCTTATATCCGGCACACCGGTTCTTACAAAGGCAACGAAAAACTTTTCAAGATCCTGTGGAACGAATTGCTTAAATGGGCGGAACCCCGTAACCTGGTCGGAGGTAAAGATTTCAAAGCATTGGTTGTTTACCACGACGACCCGTTTATAACCCATGAAGATAAGTTAAGGATGAGCGTCTGCTTTACCGTCCCGTCCGATAAGCCTTGTTTTGAGATGTATACTGATATTTTCAAAAAATGGGGATCCATACTATAAGGTTAAAACGCCTGAAAATCGCAAATCAATTGCCACTGAAACAGAAATCAGCCATTCGGTTTTATTGAAGCTGACCAAACCAACCGACCTGTCCAGAATCAGATGGGTCGGTGTAATGTTTGCACGTATTTTATATGAATCAGGATTTGATACCCTTGAGAAGGTTGCCAATGCCGATTATATTCAGCTAATCCCATTAGAGAAAGGGAATATGTCAAAAAAAACATTCACAGAGGATCAGCTCCGGCTGGTCCGCAGCGTCATGTCTGTCAAATACAAAATGCTGCGTACAAGGGAACCGATTTTACATTGTTTTCGAAACAAAAATTCTTTTTGGTGATGCGTATAGCGTATTAGCTCAAAAGTACTATTAAGTTCTGAAAAATCAAAATATTCTGATTAAATTGAACTTAATAATCATTTTAAACGCCATGGATGACCGCTATTTCACCCCGTTCATCTTCTGTGAATGTTCCTTTGCATCGTATCGCATCCTTTTCTTTCCTGCTATTCTTTAAAATGCCGGATAGCCCGGGTTCTGCACCAGGTTGTTGTTGGTTTCCCAGGCTGATTCCGGAATCGGGAAAAGCAAACGATAAGCGGGAGAAACCGTTGGGCGAAGATAACCCGGTTCCAGGAACGTTCCGAATCGAATCATATCCTGGCGGTTACTATTTTCCCATGCCAGTTCCAGCCTGCGCTCTTTATACAGGTCGTCGAGCGTTGTTGATCTGTAATTATGTGAATCATTGCCGAAACCTCGTTGCCGAATCACATTGATCAATCGTGTAGCTTCAGCATTATTTTGTCCCAATCTTAGCAATGCTTCCGCTTTCATCAGATATACGTCGGCCAGTCGGAAGATAGCAAAATCATTTTCCTGGTCTGAGTTGGACAGCCCTTTTTCGAACACCCACTTGTTCGCACGTGCACCTTCTTCCTGGTGTACCTCACCCCACAATCCTTCTTTGATTGTACCGGGTATGATATTGAAATCGATGGTGTGGATCAGTTCGCGTCCATGAGCCGTTATCAGCACTTTTCCTGTTGCTGGATCAATCATAGGACCCATCAGGAAGGAACCCTCTTTACGCAGGTCAGCATCATCAAACTGCTTCACGTAGTCCGGTTGCGCACTCACTCCGTTCCAGGTTCCGACATGTAGTCCCAATGCTATCGGATCCAGGTAGTGGAGTGTACGCATATGCAAGTGATTCCCTCCATCTGCCTTTCCAAAAGCAATAGGCAGAATAATCTCTTTCGATATCTGATTATTCACTTCAAAGTTAGTCTTCCATGCGGGTTCAATCATATAATCGAGCGACATCACCTTATCGCAGGCATCAATAACCCCCTGCCAGTTTGGCGTGCCTGTCCATGCTTCTGCGTTAAGGTACATTTTGGCCAGCAATGTGTATGCTGCACCCTGTGTGAATTTACCATAACTTTTACCGGATACATCATCACGCAGCACATCTTTGATGTCATTCAATTCAGCTATCACAAAATCGTAGAGCTGTTGACGTGTAGACATCTGAGGCAGTTCGGTACTTTCATAATCGGCCACAAGGGGCGCATTCCCAAAATAGTCAATCAGCATATAATACCAGAAAGCGCGTATGCCATGTATTTCTGCTAATGTTCGTTCCTTCAGTTTTGTATCCATTTCAGATTTTTCTATGGTAGCATATACCTGGTTGCTGGTGGTTATACCTGACATGCAAGCGTTCCACGAACCATTGATTAACCCGTTTCGAGCTTTCCATGTATGCAGCTTCAGATCCATATGTACGCCACCGTCCCACCAGTCGCCTCCTATGCGGGTAGGGGTTATAGCCATATCGCCGGTCTGTTCAGAAAGCAGGAAGATGTCGCCTGGCCACAGGCTCTTTAACGTTTTATATATTGGAGCGATGATTGCGTTGATCTCCGCCGGTTTTTTCCCGAACTGGTCAGCTGGTATGCTGTCATACACTTTTTCATCGAGGTTGGTACAGGAGTATATTCCTCCAATCAAAACCAACGATACCGACATCAATGTTGTTATGATTATTTTTTTCATATCTGTATGATTTTATGTTAGAAAGTGAGACTTACACCTACTGAAAATGTACGTGCCTTGGGGTAATATTCACGATCTTCTACCCCCGGCGCCAATCCGTTGTTTCTGTTCTCGTCTACTTCTGGATCCAACCCTTTATATCCTGTGAGAACAAACAGATTTTGTCCGGTGGCATAAATGCGTGCGTGCTCAAGCCAGCGAACATTCTCGGTATTGAAAGTATAACCCAGCGACATATTGTCCAGACGGAGATGCGATGCATCTTCGACGTAGAGCGATGAATATTCTGGCACTACTTTCAACTGATGTACCAGAGGGTCATTCAGTGCGTTGGCACCGATCAGATAGCCCGGGTGCCCGTATGTCATTCGCCCCATATTTAATACATCATTTCCTAAGGTTCCACGGAAGAAGAACGATAAATCCCAAGCCTTATAGGTAAACTGGTTGTTCCAGCCGAATGTCAGATCCGGCTGTGAAGAACCGATATAGGTGTAATCTTCTGCTGTAACTGAGTTTACCTCTTCTCCGTCTTTGTTGCGGAAAACATATTTCCCGTTTTCATCAATCCGAATGAAATCTGGTCCGTAGAATTGTCCTACCGGATAACCTTCTTCAATTACGTGGGTGGTGCGACCTGAACCGCCACGCACCCATGCATCACCTACCATGATACGGCTGGTAGTATAGACATCGTTCGAAAGTTTGGTAACTTCATTTCTGTTGTGTGCCAGTGTGATAGAGGTATTCCAGTTGAAATCGCGTAAACGGACTGCGTCGATAGTCAGTGCCAGTTCCACGCCGGTATTCTTCATATCCCCCACGTTGGCCATCATATTTTGGTGCAGGTATGGAGGAGTGGGAACACGATAGGTATAGAGCATGTCTCGTGTACGCTTGTCATACCATTCAAGGGTGCCGTTTACCCGCTCATTGAAAAGGTAAAAGTCCAGTCCGATGTTAAACATACCAGTCTCTTCCCATTTCAAATCAGGGTTGGCATTCTGGCTAATTTTATAGGCTGTCAGCCAGGAACCATTATCATAATAAGTGCCGCTGGTGCCGTAGAGTTGCAATGTTTTATAGGGATTAAGCCCCGACTGGTTACCGGTAATTCCATAGCCCACACGGAGTTTCAAATCATTGATCCAGTTTACATCCCTTAGAAAGTCTTCTTCGGAAATGCCCCATGCAGCCGATACTGAAGGAAATGTTCCCCATTTATGGTTCGCTCCAAACTTAGAAGAACCGTCACGACGAAGTGTTGCTGTGATCATATAGCGTGATGCGTAGCTGTAGTGCGCACGGCCGTAGAATGAGATCAGCCGACTCATATTTCTTGCCGATTCCACGTCGTTGGGTCGCAGGCCTTGTCCCGACTTCAGGTTATTAGCGCCCAACAAGTCAGTGGTGAAGTTACGGTTGGCCGCTTTCATATAGGAGTATTCATTTTCCTCCCATGAATATCCGGCAATGGCATTTAACCGGTGTTGTTTTGTAGAGCCAAAGGAGATCGTATAATCCAGTAACCACTCCATCAGATTTTTGTCCCAAATTTTGTTTTCTCGCAGTGCATATCCCCCGTCGTTGCGTCCTGCCTGTGTTTCGGAATGATTGTATTGGCTTCTTTCTTCAGTCTGGCGTTCTTTGTATAACATTGTTTTCAGGTCCAGTCCTTCCATAATATTGAAGAGGATGTCTCCCGAGCCATAGTAGTGTAGATTCTTTCTCTGATTCTCGTTGTAAGTTTGGTTACGTACCGGGTTGCCCTGATCATACTCCCGGGTATCGAACCATTCACCATTTGGCAATTTTACCGGATAGACGGGCAGCATATTGTATGCCAGTACAAAATTATACCTATTCGCCTCGTTCCATTCACCTATGGTAGCCGAACCGGTAAGTCCCACACGTAAGCGATTGTTGATGGCCCTCTGCTGTAACTGGAAACGAAAATTGTAACGTTCCAGATCGTTATCGCGTACCACTCCTTCTCTATTCAGATAATTAAAAGAGGCACGGTAGTTGTTATTCGTACCCCCTCCCGACAAAGAGATATTCTGGTTTTGAGATACCCCGATACGGGTAATTTCGTCAAACCAATCGGTAGTCGCTCCGTATTTATCATATACCGAAGCATCTTTTCCTGTTTCTCTTGCATAGTCACGCCATTCATCGGCAGTTAACATATCCGGCTTATTTGCCAGTGTGGAGACAGCCATATATCCATTGTAAGATATCCGTGCTTTCAGGCCCGATCCTCTCTTGGTAGTAATCAGTATTACTCCTCCTGCCGAACGTGAACCGTAGATGGCGGCAGAGGAAGCATCTTTTAATACGGAGATCGATTCAATATCCTGAGGTGCTACCGTTTGCAAATTTCCACCCGGAACGCCGTCGATTACTATAAAAGGGCCCTGATCGTTTTGCAATGTAGAAACACCTCTTAAGCGAATGCGAGAACCGACTGTCACATCACCTGAAGGCGTGCTGATCTGTAATCCGGCAACCCTTCCCTGCAACAGATCTGCCGCATCACGGGTAACACCTTTATTAAATGCTTCTGCGGTCACATTTGTGATCGAACCGGTAATCTCTTTACGGCGTTGCTCTCCATATCCCACGACAACCAGTTCATCCAGCAGTTCTGTATCGTCAGTTAATACCACATTCACATTTGTACGTCCGTTTACCTGAACTACCACCGTAGTCATTCCCACGTAAGATATCTCCAGTGTGGCATCCGATGCAACACTCTGTAATACAAATACACCTTGTGCATCCGTCACAGTCCCGGTTGTGGTTCCCTGAACCTGAACTGTCACACCTGTCAGCGTTTCGCCTTTTGCATCAGTCACTATACCTTTCACCGTGATATGCTGTGCGAACACAGTGAATGAAAAGGCATATAATGCTGTAAAGATTAGCCCTTTCATCAGCGTAATTGTTTTTCTTCTCATACCTTTATGACTTGTTTAGATTAAAAATTAGTACCTCTGATTTCTTGTACTGCTCCATCTAGGCTACAACCTATATTGACATGTGAGATTCACATTTTGTGTGCTCATTCAAAAAATTTATTAAACGAAAGGAACCTGCATCTCAGGTTCGTTATCTTTCCCTAACTTTATTATTTTTTCTCAAATGTTGATGCGGCAAATATAACTACTATTTGCATAAAACGCAATATAAAATTACAATAAATGCAAAATGTTTGCGTATAATATTATAACTGATTGATTTTCAGAATGTATATTTAAATATGGATTACAATGAAGAAAAAATAATTGCCAATATTGTGCAAATACGC
>JAQVWR010000101.1 GCA_028709605.1 Proteiniphilum sp. | reverse complement strand
GGAGACACAGGCTTCCGTGATTGCATTTCTGAAGCAGGTGGATCTTTCTCCCTTCTCCGATCCTGCTCATCTGGAGGAGATCATCGCCTATGTCGACCGCATTGCTCCTCGCAATACAGCCGCAAAGTCAGCCGTGGATATCGCATTGCACGATCTGGCTGGGAAGATGATCGGTGCCCCGTGGTACCGGATGTATGGGCTGAATAAATTAGATGTGCCGGACACTACCTTCACCATCGGCATCGACAGCGATGAGGTGGTGCGGGAGAAGACGCGCGAGGCGCTGGGGCGTTTCAATATCTTAAAGGTGAAAGTGGGTGGACCCGACGATAAGCGGATGATCGCGGCCATACGTTCCGTGACCTCTTTACCGCTGGCCGTTGATGCTAATCAGGGCTGGAAAGAGCCTTCACGAGCGCTCGACATGATCTGCTGGATGAAGGAGCAGGGGGTGGTGATGGTAGAGCAACCCCTTCCGAAGGGAGACTTGGATGCGCTTGCCCGCCTCACGGAGGAGAGCCCTTTGCCCATCTTCGCCGATGAGTCTGTGCAGCGGTTAGAGGATGTGGAGCAGCTGAAAGGTGTCTTTTCCGGAATTAACATCAAGCTGATGAAATGTACCGGAATGCGAGAGGCGTGGAAGATGCGCGACCTGGCCCGTTCACTGGGGATGAAGGTGATGATGGGCTGTATGACCGAAACCTCGTGTGCTATCTCGGCTGCCGCACAACTTTCTTCCGGGATGGATTTTGCCGATCTCGACGGTGCTTTGCTGATCCGCAACGACTGTTTTGAAGGCGCTAAACTGATAGAGGGGAAAATGATTGTTTCTGATTTGCCCGGGATAGGCGTGACACCTGTCAAAGAGCTCCGCTTCGGAAGAGAATAACCATCCCTGATTTTGTTCTGCCGGTGCCGGCGGTCTGCTTCATCTTCAAAAACTGATCTCTTTTCATGTTATTGTACGGATAGCCCGATCGGGATGAACGGAGTCTAAACGGAAAAAATCACTAATTGTAGTGATTGACGGGCGTTGCATTATCCCGTTCCTTTGCATGCTGTTTATTCACACGACAATAATTAATCCGGCAATATGAAATATTCGTTTTTAATGTTATCCGTTTTGTGTAATAGCTTTTTTCTCTTTTCGGAAGAGGTGAGCCCGCTGAAAGAGAACCATCCTCAGGATACGGTTAAGGTGTATTACCTGAATGAGGTGGTGATCAGCAGCTCCGTGAAGGAGACCAACGACCTGCGGAACATGCCGACAGCCGTGACGGTGACCTCGCCGAGGCAGCTGAAAAACAATCAGATCGAGTCGCTGCCCGAGATGAGCTCCTTTGTGCCCAATCTCTTTATCCCCTCCTACGGGTCGAAGGTCTCTACGCCCATCTATATTCGTGGCATCGGTGCCCGCCTGGGATCGCAGACAGTAAGCCTTTATGTGGACAACGTGCCGAGTTTCAATCCTTCCGCCTTCGACTGCGAGTTTCAGGACATCCAGCGGGTGGAGGTGCTGCGCGGTGCACAGGGAACGCTCTACGGCCGGAACGCCATCGGCGGCATCGTGAACCTCTATACCCTTTCGCCGCTTACCTATCAAGGCTCTTCGGTGATGCTGGGCGGTGGCAACTACGGCCAGTTTTCGGTGAAGGGGTCAAGTTACAGCCGGGTGAGCGACCACTGCGGGCTCTCCGTGGCGGCTTACTACAAGAGGGATGACGGGTTCTTTCGCAACAATTATACCGGCAGCAATGTGGATGCATCGGAGAATGCCGGCGGACGCATGAAACTGGAGTGGGAGGCGACTCCCTCTTTCAGGGCGCAGTTCTTTGGGAACTACGATTACGTGTCGGGAGGTGCCTTCCCCTACATGCACCGCGACTCGTCGGCAGTGAACTTCAATGAACCCTCCTCCTACGACCGCCATCTCTTCACCAACGGGCTGTCACTCGATTGCAAGGGTAACGGATATTCGGTGCACTCCACCACCGGTTATCAGTTTCTGAAGGATGATATGAAGATGGATCCGGACTATACGCCGAAGTCTTTTTTTTCCATCAACCAGAAACAGCAACAACACTCGCTGAGCCAGGAGATCACTGTGAAGTCGGACAACCGCAACCGGTACCGTTGGGTGGCGGGTGCCTTTGGCTTCTACGACCACCGGGCCATCGATACGCCGGTAGCGATTAAAGAGGAAGGGATTGCCGCTCTCGAACATCAGATGAATAAAAACATTCCTCCAACTGTTCCGGTAAGAATCGAATACAACGATGATCTGATCGAGCTTCCAGGAAACTACACAAAACCGTCACGCGGAGCAGCGCTTTTTCATCAGTCTACCTTTCATGATTTGTTCGGTTTAAGTGGTTTGTCGGTCACTGCCGGTTTGCGATTTGACTATGAACATACCGGGATTGATTTTTATACTGAGAGTCATGGATCGGATGTGAATATTGTGATACCCGGACTTGCCCCCGGATTTGTGGAAGGAGATACACTTTTGGAAGGCAACTACAGCAAGAGTTACTGGGAGATCCTGCCCAAGTTTGCCCTACAGTACCAGTTTACCCCAACCGCCCATATCTATCTCTCTGCCTCCAAAGGGTACAAGACGGGGGGATACAATGAACAGGCTTTCTCCAAGCTATTGCAAAATGTATTAAGCCAATCCATCAAAGAAAAAGGGATGAAAAAGATGTCAGAGATGATGCGACAATTACCCGGCGGCGGCAAGCCGGCTGGCGGCGCCCCGGGCGGAACAGCTTTTGCAGCACCCTCCCTCGAGGAGCAGCTCTCCTACGATCCCGAACGCAGCTGGACCTATGAGCTGGGCGGGCGTTACGAAATGCTCGATAGGAAACTATCCCTTGCCTACGCGTTTTTCTACACCCATGTACACAATATACAGATTGTCAAACTGGTGGAGCAGGGTACCGCCGGCCGCGTGGTGACCAATGCCGGCAAGTCGGACAGCAAGGGTTTTGAGCTGAGCCTGAAGTATATGCCGTTGAGCGGCCTCTCCTGCTTCGCCGACTACGGTTTTGCCGACGCACGATTCCGCAACTATCAGGTGGAAGGCAAAAATGAAAAGGGGAAACCTGTTACCATCGATTACGCCGGAAACCATATTCCCTTTGCTCCGCGACACACCTTGAGCTTGGGAGTCAGCTATGTGTATCATTTTGCCCACAGGCCTCTGATCGACCGCCTGGTAACCAACATGCAGTATTCCGGGGTGGGGAAAATCTACTGGACCGAATCGAACAGAACCACTCCGCAGGAAGGGGATGAAGGGGTAGCGCTTTATCAGCCCTTCTATGGATTGGTGAACGGCAGCGTTGCAGCTGAAAAGGGTGCTTTATCCCTCGAATTCTGGGTAAAGAACCTGTTCAACACCGGTTACCACTCTTTCCTGTTTGAAGCATCCGATATGACTACCGGTAAGGTGAACCAGTTCGTGCAGCGCGGATATCCCACCCGCCTGGGAGCAACCCTCCGTTATACCATCAACAGATAAGAAAAGGGGATCTTTCCGTCCGGAAGCCGGACGATCGCTTTGCTGCCACCGATCACGGCAGCCGTATTCGGCTATAAAAGGATTCGATTAAATATGAAAAAAAGTTTACCTTTGTATACTAAAAAAGTAGGGGAAGCGTCAGGTTCCCCTTTTCGCTTATTAAGTTATAAAACAATTTATTAGTATATGTACAACTGGTTTGAGTGCAAGATAAAATATGACAAGATGCTGGAGACCGGCATGCAGAAAACAGTGACCGAGCCTTACTTAGTAGATGCTCTCTCCTTCACCGAGGCGGAGGCGCGTATCATCGAGGAGATCAAGCCTTTTATCTCGGGCGAGTTCTCCGTATCCGACATCAAGCGGGTAAAATATACCGAGTCGTTCTTTAACGAAACGGGCGACCGCTACTACAAGGCACGGCTCTATTTCATTACCCTCGATGAGAAGAGCGGCGCCGAAAAGAAAACCGCTGTCAATATGCTGGTGCAAGCCTCCGAGCTGAAAGAGGCGGTGGAAATCGTGGAAACGGAGATGAAAAAGACCATGATCGACTATGCGATCGCCTCCGTGGCAGAGACCGCAATCATGGATGTCTTCCCCTATTCGGGAGAGAGTGCAGCCAAAGAGAAGGAATGAACATTGCATCACATATCAGATCCCTCAGGGAGACCCTGCCGCCGCAGGTGAAGGTGGTGGCGGTATCCAAGTTCCACCCCGCAGAGAAGATCCGCGAAGCATATGACGCCGGACAGCGTCTCTTCGGCGAGAGTCGCGTACAGGAGCTGGTGGCAAAGCAGCAGCTGCTGCCCAAGGATGTTGAGTGGCATTTTATCGGCAGCCTGCAGCGCAACAAAGTAAAACAAATTGCTCCTTTCATCTCGTTGATCCACAGCGTCGACAGTGAGCGGCTGATACAGGAGGTCGACAGACAGGCTGCTGCCTGCGGACGGGTGATCCCTTGCCTGTTGCAGCTGCACATTGCCCAAGAAGAGACCAAGTCGGGCTTCTCGCCTGATGAGTGCCGTCGTTTTCTGGAGGAGGGCAGCTGGAAGAAATGCGCTCATGTGCAGCTAGCCGGCATGATGGGCATGGCCACCTATACCGACAACCGGGAACAGGTGCGCCGCGAGTTTCGACTGCTCAGGAGCCTGTTTGAGGAGAGCAGGGCACACTTTTTCGCATCCGACCCGGCCTTCCGGGAGCTCTCCATGGGGATGTCGGGCGACTATCCCGTTGCCGTGGAGGAGGGTAGCACCCTGATCCGCGTGGGGACGCTGATTTTCGGCAATCGCTGATCGCTTATCAATAAAAAATATCTATATTTGTAAATACGTAATTTTGAAAAACATTTGTCACTTACATGGTT